>NZ_JAYFPU010000236.1:0-12685 GCF_034927525.1 Christensenella sp. | reverse complement strand
GGTCGATGGAGCGGATGTGCAGGTTGACTGTGACCGTGGTGTCTAGGTCTAAAAATTCCGCCAGCATTCGGTCGGTGAGTTCGGGAGCCAAAATTTGCACAAAACTGGCCGCGCCGTAGTGTTCACCCACACGGAAGGTCTTTGTGTCCCGGAAATCGAAGGAGGATGGTGCGATGAAATCCTTGGCCGAAAGTCCTGTTTTAACAATATCTGGCCAGTCGAACCGAAGTTTTTGCTGTCCGTCCGGGTGAAGCTGGCCGTGCAGAATCTCCAAGCGTTCCAAACCCGTGAGCGGGCGGGCAGCCGCGCCCAGCGTTTTGAAGTTCGAGAGGATATCCGCCTCAATACGCTCTAGGCGGGGTCCCGCTTCCTTGAGGGAAGTGGCCTCAATGCCAAAGGTGATATATTTCTCCCGCACCAGTCCGTTGCGTCCTTTGGCAAGCTGGCTTTTGAGCATCTCTGTGTATTCTCTGCGAATGCCATCGTAAGCATCCTGCTGGCCGGAAATCTCAATCGAACGCTCAAAATCCCGGATGTTGACGCGCTTGTTGATAAAGGTCAACTGGATGTGGACCGACGAATCAAAATAGTTGAGAAAATCGCAGTAGGATTCAAAAATGGCGTTCTTGTCCTCGTTCTGCGAAAGCTGGTAGTTGATGTCCCCGAATGCAACAGTTTTGGTGTACAGCGTATTTGTCACGCGGCAAACGCCGTCCTTGCGCATTTCTTTGTACGGGATGGACTGCTGCGCCGTCTGTGGCGCGTCGGCCTGTCCGAAAAATTTAGCTTTTAAAGAACGGGAGACGCCGGTAGGCTGTTTAAGCGCCACCGCAGGCTTTTTGTCTTTAGGCAGGGTCTTCAGGTCAGCCCTATTTGTCTTTGCCTGTTTTACGCTGGCGCGCAGACGCTGTTGCTGCGCGGCTTGCTTTTTCCCTACAGGGATGTTTCGTGATGTTTTTGTTTGCAAGAGATTTTCCCTCCTTCTCAAGGTATAGATATAGGTTTTCTGTTCTGTACGGACGCGCAGCCGGCCAGAGCCGGTGGCGCAGGATATACTTTAAAATCCGCTCGGCGGGCTGCCCGTCCCGCTCGTACATGGCGAGAAAGAAAAATGGCAACATGACGCCGATCATAAGCAGCAGCCCCACCGTGCCGCCTACGATGGCTTTTGTGAGAAAATATATAGGTATGCCCACCGCGGCAGCGGAAGAAAAGCAAATCAACTGCCGTTTCGTGAGCCCCAGCGCAATTTTGGTTTTCACCTTTGTCAAATCCTTGGGTACGTTTACATAAGGCATTACGCTACCTCCTTTCGGTCTTGTGATAACTGTCCGGCTACGCCCGACAGGATGAAGGCGACGCAGGGAACAGCGACGCTGTTGCCAAGCATCTGGTAGCGACGGGTGTCGCTGATTTCTTTCCCGTCATGTCCAAAACTCGTCCAACCGTCCGGGAATCCCTGCAACCGCTCACATTCTGTAGGCGTCAGGCGGCGAACAATATAGTTTTGTATGGGAAAGTAGTCACCGCTGAAAGCTTCCTGATTGCCAAGCCACATTTTTGTTCCGGCGTTTGCCATCAGCGTGCCAACAGAATCCTTTCCACTGGCAATTTTAGGGGTTGATACTGCGTGGTGGTCACCTGATGTTAACGTGGGGGCGGGGTCGCCCGCCTTGCCAACGCCCAGCCCATTGCCGCAGCCGTCACCACTCCGGGAAGGACCGCCGCCTTGAAAACGAGTGGCTCTGTCGTGGATGGGGATGGCTGAAGCGACAGCGGGAGTATCGGTGGCGGTCAGCGTGAAGGAAAGATTTTCGCTGACACCGCTCCCGTTAGGTCCGTTGCGTTCTTGCCTGCCAATCATATTCCCTTGCAGAGCATAGGCCACGCACAAATCAGGCTCGGAAGCCATCCCTGCAGGTCGTGATAATCCCGCGCCGGAAGCGCACAGTGTTCCCGACACATCAGGGTGCGCCACCAGCGGCGCGTTGCGGCAAGACGCTGTTCCAAGCGTTGTCAGTGATTTTGTTGTTTCGGATGTAGATAAATCACCTTGTCCGCTCTGGTGAACACTGACAGCGGGCGCAAACAAATATTGGTCGCCCCTGGTGGCCAACGCCGCACTTTTTTCTTGCTGAAATAACGGACCTTTCCCGCCACCGGCGCATCCTTCCCGCATCCGCATGGTAATGGCAGGTATGCCGTCCGTCATCGCACCCACACCAGTTTCCGCCCCTAGAGCGCTGTTGTGAGATGAACGGGGCAGGTTCGGTTCACATAATGAAACAATGGGCAGGTTGCCGTGGGCTTCATGCCGAAGCGTGGGAGATTGGCCGCTTTGTTCCACAGTAATACTTTCGCCACCCTGATCATTCAAAATCTCAACATGGGGCGAATCGCCACTCTTTTCGGTAAATATCAAACCAGCGGGATTTCGCCCGCCGCCACCATCTGCGCCGGCAAGTGTTGGAGATGTCCCGTCATCCGTAAATACCCGTAATTGCTGGGTGTCCCACGGTGTCAGGCAGGCTGTGTCCTTGGCGATAAAGGTTTGCTGTTTCATGGTCTGGCTGGCACAGATTGCTGCCGAAATATTATGAAGATCACGAACCTCGTCCCCCAGGGGACCCTCTCTTGCCACAATGTGGCAATTCACCTTGTCCCGTTGATTGGCTGCGAATGCTGTTACGCCGCATGAATCTGTGACTCCAGAGCCTCTTTGAGCATCGGCGGCAATTCCTTGCCGCGCTTGGCAGCACGGCGTAAAATGCCCTCGCACGCCTTCTTCGATAAAAAGTATTTCTCCGGCGCTTGTTCCTCCAAAATCTGCGACAAGGAAGATTCGGCGGCGACGCTGGGGGACTCCGTGATATTGGGCGTTAAGCACCCGCCAAGCGAGGTCAACTCCACCGCTTCGCGCCATTCCTGCATTGGCCCATCTTCCGGAATCAGGCATTGGAATTTTGGTTTTTGTGAACGCTTCAAGCACGGCCCTAAAGTCACTTCCGGCGGGGTGTCCGCTGGACATGGCGCCGGGGACGTTCTCCCACAGCGCGTATCTTGGGTATTTGCCATTTGTGGCCCTCCTCATTTCGTCTATAATTCTGATAGCCTCCGAAAAAAGGCCGCTGCGCTCACCTTTCATTCCAAGACGTTTTCCTGCAGTCGATAAATCTTGGCAAGGTGAGCCAAAGGTAATGACATCCACAGGCGGCAGTTTTGCACCGTCCAGTTTTGTGATGTCGCCAACGTGTTCCATGCACGGTATTTGCCGCATTGTTACCGATACAGCCTGCGGCAGTATCTCGCTGGCCCAGATAGGCTCAATCCCATAAAAAAGACCGGCATAGGGGAATCCTCCTATGCCGTCAAATAAAGACCCAAGCCTAATAGATTTTTGAGTATTCTTCACTATATATTTGTGCCTCCTCACATCAAATTTCCGGCTCTGACTTTTTCTTTTCAACTTTTGCCGGTGCAGGTTGACTTTTAGTCTCTTTCGCGCCCTCCCGCAGCTTATCTACGGTGGATTCTTTCGCGGGTGCGGCTTTCTCTTTTTCCGCAGCATAGGCGCCGAGAATCGCCTCATTAAGTTGTTTGCGTAGTTCCGCCGTCACCGGGAAACAAATATCCCGGTATTCACCCTTTGCGTCTTTTACCTGCGGCATGGCGACAAACAGCCCCTTTTCGCTGTTTACCACTCGGATGTTGTTTACTGCAAACATATCATCAATGGTCGCACTGGCAAACGCAACCACGCTGCCTTTCGGCTCTGCGATGGGGTATGCTCGGACATCCAGTTTTACGATTTTTTCAGGTTCAGCCATATTGTTTTACCTCCATGAATTTTAATGCTTTGATCGTTGCATAATGTGTTCGCCTACTAAAATCAGTGGGCTTGGAAGATTGCCTTCGAAAGCGATCCTGTTTTGAAAAGCGCGAAACATAGTAATATTGTGTATCCCGCCGTACCCCATATCGCCGCATGGACGCTGTCTGCTATGGGGATGCTCTGTACCAGCGCGGCATAGATCGCCACGCAGGTGAGGATGAGAAAGCCCTGGAACGCCAGCGCAAACAGGGTCTTCAAATAGTTGTTCCCGATGCTGCCCCATTCCCGGTTTGCCATCGTGGCAAGGGGGATAGGCGCAATTGAAACGGTCAAATATATTTCCAACATGCGCCCGTAAATAATGAGGAAAATGCAGATTGTGATGGCTGTCATGCACAGGTGCAGGATATTGGTCTCCAGCCACAGCCCAATCAGTTCCCAAATGCCCATATCTTGTAGTAACGTTTCCAGATGGGCAAGAGCGGCCGCGCCGTTCACCTCCAGACTGCCGGATATGACGCCCGCGCTGGCGTTGACCACGTTCTGCGCCAGAGAAAACACGCCCATGACTATGTCAAAGGTGTGTGTCAGGATATACACCGCCACAAAGGTTTTAAAAATCCATTTATAGATGTTAAAAGTGTCGAACTCGTGCATGTTATTTTTTTCGATAATGAGCTGAATGAGTTCATAGCAAAGTACAAAAGTTAGTATCATCCCCGCAATGGGGAGGACCGCCGTATCAGACAGGGCCCGGATCATGGAAAAGACGCCGCTATTCCATCCTTGCGGCGTCTGACCTACATCTGCGGCAATCTGAACCACCTGATTATTGATGGAGTCATAGATTCCCGCATATTGTCCCAAGATTCCTTCGATTAAGCCCTGTTTGATCCAGTCTGTTAACCAGCCAAACAGGAAATCCATACGCTACCCTCCCCGGCCTAACCGAACAGCCCGGCCAACAGGGGAACCAGTACCACACCGATTACCACAATACCGCCGCCCGCCATAAGCTGTTTAATTCCCTGACTTTTGGCGCCGGGGTTATCATTTCCGTACCCTTCCAAAAGGTTGACCACGCCCCAAACAGACAGACCTGCGCCCAAAGCGATGACCAGAGTGGACAGGACGTTAATTGCCTCCGTAAAAAATTCCATAGTGTATGTTGCCGGAAAAACTTATGGGCGTATCTGTGTACCCGTTTTTCCGGCCGCTCCTTTCTTGATATTTTTTCAGATACTGGCGAATGTTCGAATAAAAAAATATGCCCCTGCGTCCCATAAAAGGGAGCAGGGGCTAGGATGTTTCACCAGGCGGGACAAGAGGTGACAGATTGTACACCTCGAACTCATCATCCGCCCGGATTGCCAGATTTGTGCTAAGATACTTCCGCACGTCGAACTCGTTGCGCTTGTCATGATCAGCAAGCTGTTTGTACAGTGGATGTCTGGTGATGTCATATTTTTTTGAGAGAAACGGACGAACACCACGAAGTTGGATAATGCACATGCTTCCATCCATCACCGCCAGTTCATCCATCGACATCAAATCTTTGCCCAGCTTCTGATAATTCTTGCCAAAGGACGGGCTGTTGCCTTTGGTTTCGCTGTTCGAATAGGTGTCGATGGTCTCTTTTCCAAGTAGCTTTGACCACTCCTCCAGCGTGGTCTTTTCTTTGCCGCCCAAAAATATGGCCGAATCGCAGTTGCCTACAATTGTGTCAGCTGCCTCCTTATACAAAGATTTTAGTTGGCTCTGCGCCTGCAACACCAGGCAGGCTGAAATTTCGCGGCTGCGGATGGTAGCAATCAGCTTGTCAAACTGCGGAATCTGTCCAATGTTGCTAAATTCATCCAGCAGGCAGCGGACGTGAATGGGCAGCCGTCCGCCATAAACATCATCCGCCTTCTCACAAAGCAAATTGAAAAGCTGTGAGTAGGCGATGGCAATCAGAAAATTTGCGTAATCCGATGTATCGCTCATAATGAGGAACAGTGCTGTGCGTTCATCGCCGATGGTATCCAGCGCAAGCTCATCATACCGTGTCAATTCCCGAATCTCGGCAATGTCAAAGGGCGCAAGACGTGCGCCGCAGCTAATTAAAATGCTTTTCAGTGTTTTACCAGCCGCCAATTTAAACTTACGATATTGTCGCACCGCGAAGTGTTCCGGGTCTTTTTCTTCCAGTGCATCGAACATCAAGTCCACAATGTTCTTATAGGTCTCATCCTCCTCTCTTACTTCCATTGCACCGATCATTTCAGCAAGGGTGGCAAAGTTGCGCTCCCGCTCCGGGCTTTCATAATGCAGATAGGCGATAAGGGCGGTGTAGAGTAAGGTTTCAGCTTTTTCCCAAAAGGCATCGCCGCCTTTCTGCTCATTTTTTGTGTTGGCAATCAGTGTGGTTACTAGCTTCAAAATATCCTTTTCCGACTGGATGTAGCTAAAAGGGTTATAATGATGAGACTTGGCGAAATTGATGGTGTTCAGGATTTTGATGCGGTATCCATGCCGCCTCAACATTTTCCCGCATTCCATGACCAGGCTTCCCTTAGGGTCCGTGACTACGAAGCTGACCGGAAAATCCTTTGAACGGCACTGCATCAGGTTCGGCTTCAAAACAAAGCGCGTCTTTCCGCTGCCAGAGCCACCTATAACCAGCATATTTTTATTGCGGGCGTACTTGGGATTGGCAGGGCGTGGGTTCATGGTGAGGCCCTCGGTCTGCGTCAGGATGATGTTATTCTCGGGTTTTGCATCCATGTAGGGCGCGATGTCCTCCTGCTTGCCCCAGCGGGCAGAGCCGTACTCCACATCCTTGCGGTATTTTTTTGCGTTGCGTTTTTTCGCCGCTACCACGCCATAGATGATGCCTACGCCTGCGACGCCCACGCACAGGTCGAACAGGTCAAAGCTGGGCAGCGGGTTTTGCATTGCGGTTCCCAGCGTGCCCACGGCGCGCGTCAGCCGCTGCAGGAAATCCGCGCCGGGCGCCAGTCGGTAAGCTTCGCCTAGCTTAACCGCAAACCAGAAGATGACCGCATAGGGCAGATTGGGCAGAACCCGGCGTTTGAGTACATCTGTGACTTTATTTGTATTCATAACTCCGGTCCGCCTCTCTCCTGGTGCTTGGTGCGGTCAATAACGGCCTGCTTAATGGCCGCCCTGAATTTTGCCATTGTTTCACGCACAGAGGGTTTTTCGGTCTCCCGTTTCAGCATTTTATGGGTGAATTCCTTAAATGCAGACGTCATGGCGTTAGTATCTTTCGCACGAAAAAATACCAGCCACTTCGGTGGCTGTTCCGTGTCATCCTTAAACAACTTGTAACGAACCCCATACTTGCGGGCAATGGGATCAAACGCCTTGATGTTATTATCAGAAATAGGGATGCTTTCCAGCGAGCCGCCTTTGGATAATTGCTTCATGCTCTGCTTGCCCGGAGCGTCCCGCTTCTTTTTTATCTGTCGCAGGCCTGCGCCCATTGCTTTTGCCAATAGCCTTGCGGTAATTTTTGTCCCCTTCGTGATGAAAACAACACTTTTCTGCTCAATATCCTCCTGCATCATGCACTCCACCTCCTTTCACCGGCAGAAAAACACCATCACGCAGCATCAGGAAGCGCCTCTGACACATCACGTGGCTCGATGCGTTTTGCCGATGCGTCTGCATAATAGCCCGAAAGCTCAATGCCTACGGCAGGGTGCCCTTCCATTTTGGCGGCCAGTACCGTGGTTCCTGCCCCGGCAAAGGGATCAAGGACAATCTCACCCGGCTCCACAATTTTCACAATATCCCGCATCACTTCCAGCGGTTTCTCAGTCTGATGGATGCGTTTTACCGCTGAGGGCATAGATTGACGGAATACGCCGGGCAGGACAGGTGATTGGCGGTCTACGGGCATATGCCCGTTTGAACCCCAAACAATGAACTCTGCCTGCTGACGAAAACGTCCGCGCTGGGGGCGACTGTTGATCTTGTCCCACACCAGCGTCCCGCGCCATATCCAGCCGGCCCATTGGAGCGCGTCTGTAAGAGAAGGAAGCTGCCGCCAGTCAATGAACACGCAAATGGGCGCGCCCTCCTTGCTACATCGCCGTGCCTCGGCCAGCCATTTTGTCGCCCAATTGGTCCATGACCGCTGGTCTTTGCTGTCGCCCTCAAAATTTGGCAGCATATTTTCAGCTTTTGCGCTGGAGTATTTTTGTGCAGTAGATTTCTGCCGTGCATTCTGATCCGCCGCGCCAGATGCATAGGGCGGGTCGGTAATGATCCCCCCAAAGAGTTTGTCCGGGAAGGTCTCCAGCACTTGCAGCGTATCGCCATGAATGATGGTCGTTCCCTTAAAATTGTGGTCAATCTGATTCATATAGTTTGTTTCCTCTCTAAGACAAAAATAGTGGGCCGAAACTCAACGCTCCGGCTCGGATTTATTCTGATTACTCGGTTTTCGTGGGGCTAAAGGCTCCATTCCCTCTATTTCTACAGATTGAATAATTTTATATCCATCCGCAATCAATCGTTCCTTTGCCATGTTTACACCTCCGGCTCATAGGATTTTGTCTGTGCGCTGCGTTCTTGCTGGCGGGTTATTGCATCCTTGGCGCTCCGCTCCGCCCACCTCTCAAGCCCTTGCATATCGCTGCGACGAATGGCAAACTCCCGGTGTTCTGTATACCAAAGCCCGCTTTTTATTGCGTCTGTAGGCACAAGTAATTCCGGACCATTCGGCAACAGACGGTATACATCGCAATCACTCCGCGCCAGCATTTCCTTCGCCGCCGTTTGGGATATGCGCAACATGCCCTCCTGCGGGCTTTGTGTGTGCTGCATATATCCGGTATTGGAGGCAGTAAGAAATTCCGAAGCGGATACCTGACGGCAGGCCGCTTCCGTTTGCGCACTCAGATACTCCAGATGGCGATGGACTTTTGAAAAATCCCCGTCCGTAAACACCCGCCGCCAATCTTTTACACCGTCGCTGTCAATTCGAGCCAGGGCATCCCACTCCTGGGGCAGATAACTTCGCACTTCTCCGCTTACCAGAGTTGCCTCCACGGTGACAGGCTGAATACTGTTTTCCTGAATATCCCGCTGACGCTCGGCAATATTCACCTCGGCAATATTGCCTTGGATTAGCCCATGCACCTCCGTCAAATGGATGGAAAATGCCTGTGTTTCAGGATTATCCGCAGCGTTCATCCAACGGTTATATGCATCGGTATCTTGGCGGTAAGCATGCATACACTCTGTTAAAAAAGCACCGGAACCATCCATCAGGAGCAAATATTCGGCGCTTTGCAGCTTAGACAGTATGCCGACATTGTGTTCAGCATCTCGGCTGAAGTCCCCGGCTACGGCGTGAAGCTGCGCGAGGAAAGCGGGCATATCCATATCGGTCGCCATCATCGGCGGCGGTGGCCCAGAAAATATACGCAGGCCCAGCGGGATGTCCTCTGAGCCATGGTATAGCTCGGGAAATTCGCCACGGTCCGTCACATAGCCGTGTTCGGTGAACCAGCCATTTTCGGTTTTCGCCATTTCCTGCCCGTAGCTTTCAAAGTTTGTATGCTTTTCTAACCGCACGACATAGGCGGCAAAAGCACGCTCGGCAGGGTTGTCAGACTGCTCCATTTTGTAAAACGCTTCAGCGTGTTCATTGCGGGCGACTTCCAGCAAAAAATCGCCGTATTGCCTGGCATTTCCTGCAGGCTGAAGGTCATAGTGGTCGAGGGTTTCCGCAAGGTTGATAATTTTCGATAGATTCCCGTCAAAGTGCCTTGCCTTAAGGGCAGCTAAGAATTTTTCCACATCGTCGTCGTTAATGGCGCCCAACTTTTCAGCAAGATAGTTGAGCTCATCAAACGCGATACCATCTGCCAAAATATCCCGCAAGCTTTCTTCCAGTTCCGTCACGGATGACTGTATATCACGAATAGCGATCTGGGTTTCATCAAAGCTACCCGCCTCAATTGCCTCCAGCCACGGACGGAGCACCGCTTTTGTTGTGGGCAGCCGAATGGTGAAACCGCCGATGCCAGCATCGTCTGCGTTTTCGATGTATGCCCGAATGGAAAATGCGTTGTCTGCCATGCTCACACCTCCGGCTCATAGTTTTTTTCGTGCCCACCGTGCTCTTTTTCTGGCGTTTGTTGCGGTGTGGCTTTTGCCGCCGCTTTTGCCTCGCGTATTTTTTCGATGACAGATTCCTTTTTATCAAAAACCGCAAGGTCAACGCCTAGCTTATTCGGAAGATAGTCGCTCAACCATGTGCCGCCAAAGGTATCATGGGTTTGTAAGCGCCACATCGCCAATTTCCCGATGTTTAAGGTGTCGGAATCCATGCCGTCAAACGGAAACAGGATATTGGTGAGCCCGTCCTGTGTAAATACAGAGATATCCGTAAATTTCCTGCCATTTTGCAGAATGCCCGCCTCGGTCAGCATCTCATTGATTCCGTCCAGCCATTCCTGTGGGTCCCCGCCGCAGCCTTGCAGCACAAGGCCCTCGGTTTTGATCATGGCTCGTACACTGTCAGTTTGAATGTGTTTTATCATAGTGCCCTCCTCAACATG
This sequence comes from Christensenella sp., assembly GCF_034927525.1. NCBI lineage: Bacteria > Bacillati > Bacillota > Clostridia > Christensenellales > Christensenellaceae > Christensenella > Christensenella sp. The sequence continues at coordinate 2,275 of NZ_JAYFPU010000236.1, read as the reverse complement.
CCATTCTGCGATCATATTCCATCAGCGGATAGATGCCAAAATCACACAGGAACTCATACAGGAACTGGCGGCCTTTTTGCGTCCAGCAGGTGTGCATCGCTGTTTTGCTGTAGCCGACAACATAGGTGCGGGTGCGGGTATATCCCTTTCTTGTGTATTTTTGATACAAAAGCCAGGTGCCGCCCATGGGGTACTGAATGCCGAAATCATAGAGCATGGCGTTGAACGCGGCGGCGCTCATTCCATAATCCTTTGCAATCAGGCTGACCGGCACAACATTTTTGGTTTGCAGCACAAGGTCACAATACAGAGCCTTTGGTGCCATCTCTTCGGTAAGCTCCTCCAGCACAACGCTCTTTCTCCGTTCCTGCTCCAGCTTGTTGATAAGGTCTTGCGCAAACTTGGGGCTGCGGAGTAACTCGTCCAATGTGTCATAGGTGGCATATGCGCCGTGCTTACGGATGGTGGGCAGCACCTCATCAAATACCCATGTTTCAAATCGCTCGGCAGCGGGGAGTTTGCTGCGGATGATTAGACGATACAGATCGCCTTCGGGGATGAAATTGGTCTGCTGAACGCCACCCACAGAAGGGGTGGCTATTTTGTCCACCCCTTTGCAATGCATCCTTATCGCCTTCGCGGGGTCTTTGTAGCCAAGCACACTTGCGCATGCGGTAGCAGGGAAGTATGGCTTGCCATCGATCATAAGGATTTCAAGAGAGCCGAATTCCTCATTCTGGAACTGCCTGATTTGATTTTCTTTTTTCATGGTGTGAACCTCCTGTTTTTTTGTTGTTTGTTAAATAGAAAGACCGGTCACCTTACAGCGACCGGTCGGATTTTTTTCTCGTGCTTTGACGCATTGCAACATATCCCTAAAATCTTTTCCCTCCTTTGACGGTAATTGAACTTTTTAAAAACCTTCCACAATAGTGGTTGACTCCACCACTATTGTGTGATACACTTTTAGTGGTGAACCCCACCCGAATAATGTATTGTTGGAGGTATTACGATGAACAGGAACAGAATACAATTTTATCCCGATGTAACATTGTTGAACAGCTTAAATAGCGATGCTGAGAGATTTGGAGTTGCTATAAGCACGTTAGTAACTGACATACTAAAACGTCATTATGGACTTGTACCAGAATTAACCCAAACACACTCAGATTTAAATGTTATTGTTTTTTCTGAGGTAATAGAGTACATTTCTAAGCTCAGCCAGGGTGAAGAGTTTGACTTGTTATCGGCATCGCCGACATATGCTAAAATAGACATGACATACGCAGGTAACCCTTCTGCAATAAGAGCGAAAATCGGGAAAACATTTGCAAAGAGTGTAGGATCAAAGCCTTTTACCAAGGTTGCTGTAAACAAAGATCAAAACGGAAAAATTATTCGAAGCAAAAACAATGCGGCGACGTATGTGAAATTGTAAAAGATAGTTTCGAAGTGAACATCATTATTTTCATTGTATTTTGTTAAATAGAAAGGCCGGTCACCTTACGGCGACCGGTCAGCTTCGTTTCGCGCTCTTTTTTACAGAGTAGCATATCATTAAAATCTTTTCCCTCCTTTGGTGGGTCTTTAGTTACGGTGATGTGTGAAAACCGTTTGTCCCCGGCAAGCATTTCCCTGATTCTACCCGCTGCCGTTTGCCCGGCATCGTCTGCATCCAGACACAGAGATACATTGCTGGTTTCGGGATGCTCCGCCAGAAAAGAAAGCAGTGCCACCGGCGACGTGCCGCCCAGTGACAGCCTGTGACCGCTCCAGTTGGGGAACAGCGTGGCGTGGGAAAGCGCATCGATAGGAGCTTCAAAAACAGCCACAACCCCACCGTCGGCATCCTTTGCCGCAAGGTAAAAGCCGCACCGTTTATCTGAGCCGACGCAATCCCGCTTCATATCACTATTAATTCCGCGCACACAGCCAAAGCGATCTTTACCACTGTTATCCCTGCCTACAAAAACACAGACCGCTTCGCCGTTGTACCGTCCCTCATAAAGAATGCCTGCGTCCATGCACTGTCGCAGAATATATGGATCAATATCCCGTCTTTGCAGGTAAGACAGCAATTTGGATGGGTATTTTACTCGAGGTGGCAGCGTAAGTATTTTACCCTCTCGTTTTACCGCTGGCCTGTTTGTCTGAGTATTGAGCGCCGGGAGCGCAGTGCAGATGCCGCATACCGATTCAACGGCAGCAACAAATCCCATGCCCCTTATTTTGATGAGATAATCGATTGCACTCACCCCTCCAAATTGCCCCCGAT
>NZ_JAYFPU010000101.1:0-42668 GCF_034927525.1 Christensenella sp. | reverse complement strand
CAGGACGGTTTGAATCCCGAGCAAAATTCGTATATAATATAGTAAGAAAAAGAACTTGAATGGAAGAAAATTATGTTTTTATACCATGCAAAAATGAAGAACAGGCTTTTGTTGTGCATGGTATTCGTGTTCCTTTTTATGATGGTTCTGCTCTCGCTGTGGGGCGTTAGTGTGGATGTGCCGCAGACGGATGTGCGCCGGCAAATCGATACGGAAATCCTGCCTACATACATTTTGGATGTTGATATGTACGGACGGTTGGAGACTGCGTATATGCACAATGAGCATGACAGCCAATATACCGACCTATCCCGTGCTATGCAGTTTTTCCTGATCCTGTTATCCTTTTTGTTTGCGTTGCTCAATGAACGCTATGGGGAGCAACTCAGGCAAACGGACAAACGGCCCCCTGTGATTGCGGCAAAACTTGAAACATCTATCCTTTCGCATTCCTTAGGCTCCAACGCACCGCCTCTATTCTGACAAAGATCGTCTTTGACTGCTTGATGCAGTTTTCTTTGCGTAGAACAGAAAGAGGTGTTTTTTTGGAAGCCTTGAACCATTTTTTGACTGAAATTGGCTTGCTTGAAATGACGGTGGAGCAGGTCATTATGATTGTTATTTCGTTTGTACTGATGTACCTTGCCATTGTGCGGAAATATGAGCCGTTGCTTCTCCTTCCGCTGGCTTTTGGCATGTTTATTGCGAATATCCCGATATCCGGACTGTCCGTATATGACGAGGGCGGATTGATGTACTATTTATATAAGGGCATCAGCCTTGGCATATACCCGCCGCTTATCTTCCTTTGTATTGGAGCCATGACAGATTTCAGCCCGCTGATATCGTCGCCCAAAAGCGCGCTCATTGGCCTTGGAGGGCAGCTTGGGATTTTGGTGGCGCTGGGGCTGGCACTGCTACTCGGAGGTGGACTTGCCAATATTGTCCCCGGATTTGAAGGATTCACCATACAGCAGGCGGCCTCTATCGGCATCATCGGGAGCTCGGACGGGCCGACATCTATATACGTCGCGGAGCGGCTGGCGCCCGAGCTTTTGCCAACCATTGCGATCGCGGCGTATTCCTATATGGCGCTTGTGCCGCTGATCCAGCCGCCCATCATGCGTGCGCTGACCACGCAAAAAGAACGCGTGATCGAGATGCCCATGCCGCACAAGGTATCGAAGCGCAAAAAGATATTGTTCCCCATCATTATCACGCTGATCACACTGTTGCTTGTGCCGGCGGCGGGGCCGCTGGTCGCTATGCTGATGCTTGGCAACCTGATCAGGGAGAGCGGCGTGACCGACAGGCTGGCACGCGCGCTGCAAAACGACGTACTCAGCATTCTGACGATGCTGATCGGCCTGTGCATCGGGGCGACGGCGACCGCTTCGCGGATGCTTAATTTTGAAACGATATTGATCATTTTACTGGGGCTTGTCGCCTTTTCCTTTGGGACGGTAGGCGGCGTGCTGATCGCCAAGCTTCTCAATAAGATCACCAAAGGCAAGGTGAATCCGCTGATCGGCAATTCAGGCGTATCCGCAATGCCTATGGCGGCGCGCGTTTCCCAGAAGATGGCACAGAAATATAATCCCAACAACCACCTGCTGATGCACGCGATGGGTCCCATCGTTTCCAGTACGATCGGTTCTGCGATATTGGCGGGTATTCTGATCGCGATGTTTGGATAACAATAAAAATAATTCGAACGGAGAATGTTAAAATGGAAGAAACATTTATCGTGACCTCGCCCCAAAACGCCAACATTGTGATGGCGGTGACGCCTGGGCATTTTACGACGAACAGCTCGCATGTCAGCCATTATCTTGACTTGCGAACACTGAAATACAGCGCGGTTGCAGCCGCAGATGTGGCGCGCGAGCTTGCCGCTCCATATATTTCGTGCGAGGAGATCGATACCATCGTGTGTATGGAAGGGACGGAGATCATAGGCGCATACCTCGCGGAAGAGCTGATGCAGGAGGGGCCGCTCGTTATCAACAGCGATGAGGATATCTATGTCGTGCGGCCGATGAGCAATTTGAATGGACAGTTTGTTTTCCAGAACAGCGAACGCGCGGTGATCAAAAACAAGAACGTCATCTTGCTGGTGTCCTCCGTATCAAGCGGCAAAACAGTATACCGCGCGCTTGACTTCCTTTCTTATTACGGTGGCAACCTGATTGGGATTTCGGCGCTTTTTGCGGCGGTCCCGAACATCGGAGAACATGAGATCCATAGTGTTTTTACAGACGAAGACATTCCTAACTACAGGTTTTACCGCGCGGGAGACTGCGCACTGTGCGAGGAAGGCAGGAAGCTTGACGGCATTGCAAACTATGGCGGATATACCGAGCTGTAGGGAAAAACGATCAGAAACTGTGAGCCTGTTTTAAAATGTAATATGGCAGCGTAAAAAGCCTGTACGTAAGTATGGGTCTTTTGCGTTCCGGCGCTTTACAATGATGATTAAGTTGATTATACTAAAGAAAATAAACAGCGAGGGATTCCGGCAGGAAAATGAACAAGGCAAAAGTGTTTTCGAAAGTCCTTAAAAACTTCATTATAGTGACAATTTGTTGTGCCTTTGTGCTTCTTTCCGCCGGGGGTGGCAACGTAAAGGCGCCTGCGCCCGAAAAAAGCGTGGGTACGGCAGCCGATCCAAGGGATACGGAAGCATCCGTTTTGGTGCCCGAAGCGCCGGGAACCGAGACGCTGGGCAATGAAAAAGTAGTCATCGATATCTCGAATGTGGCACAGGGGTATGTGAGCGTTCATTATGCGGGGGACAATGACCGTGTGAAGCTGCAGGTCTCGTGTGACGGCGGAGAAAAGTATACATATAATCTGCAAAAGGGAACGGTGGACGTTTTTCCGCTCACGCAGGGGAACGGAACGTATTGGTTTGGGGTGTTTGAGAATACGCAGGGCGATTCTTACCACAAGCTCTATAGCGGTGAGAAGGCGGTCACGCTGGAAAATGAGTTCCTGCCGTTTTTGTATCCCAACCAGTATGTTGATTTTACGCCCGGGAGCGCTGCGGTCGCGCAGGGCGAGAAGCTTGCAAAGGAAGCAACGGACGATCTTGAGCTGGTGGAGAAGGTATACAATTATGTCGTGGAAAATGTGAGCTACGACTATGAAAAAGCGGATAATGTGGAAAACGGGTATCTGCCGGATGTGGACGAGACGCTGCAAACAAAAAAGGGCATATGTTTTGATTACGCGGCACTGATGACGACAATGCTGCGTTCGCAGCGTATTCCGACGCGGCTGGTGATCGGCTATGTGGGCGATCTTTATCACGCATGGATCAGTGTGTATATCGAAGGACAAGGCTGGATCGATAATATCATTTATTTTGACGGAACACAGTGGACGAGAATGGATCCGACGCTTGCCTCGACAAGCGGGCAGGCCAAAGAATATACGGGGGATGGCAACGAATATCATGAAATGTACACGTACTAGGAATAATGGCAGGCTACCTGACGCGGAGGTAGCTGCGTTTTGCGAGCAGCTTGCTTATATGGTCAAGGCCGGTATTTCACTGCAGGAGGGACTGATGCTGCTGGCAGAGGACAACCAGAGCGCCGAGGGGAAACGTATCGTTGCGGCGTTGCTTGATACGGTGGAATTGGGCGGGACTCTTTCGTACGCCCTTAAGCAGACAAAGGCATTTCCGCAATATATGATCAAGATGGTCGGCATCGGTGAGGAGTCGGGCAAGTTGGAAGCTGTGCTGGATTCGTTGTGCGCTTATTATGAGCGGCAGGAGGCGATCGCTAAAAATATTCGCGGGGCGGTGACATACCCGCTTGTGATGATCGCAATGATGGTCGCGGTCATTTTGGTCGTGATCGTGCAGGTGCTCCCCGTTTTTGCGGGCGTGTTTGAACAGCTTGGTAGCGAAATGTCGGGCTTTGTACTGGGGATCATGCAGTTTGGCGAAGCGGTGAGCCGCTATGTGGTGGTGATCGTCATCGTCGTTGCGGCAGTGATCGTGCTTTACTTTGTTTTGCGCCGCACACAAGGCGGAAAGCGGTTTTTGTCGGGGGTTTATGAGCGGTTATTTCGCAAAACGTCGTTGGCGGTCGCTTCCGGACGCTTCGCGTCGGCAATGGCGCTGATGCTGGGGAGCGGGATGGACGTGGATCAGTCGCTTGATATGGCGCTTGAGCTGATCGACAATGGTGGCACACGCAAGAAAATACTTGAGGTGAAGGAACGCAGCGCGCAGGGCATCGCGTTTAGCGAAGCGATCGTTGACGTGGGGCTGTTTTCCGGCCTGTATGGGCGCATGATCGCTGTTGGATTCAAGACGGGAACCATGCCGACTGTGATGCAGCGTATCGCGCAGCATTATGAGGAGGAAGCGGACAGGCGGATGGGCAGCATCCTTGCCGCGCTTGAGCCTACGCTGGTCGCTGTGCTGGCGCTCATCGTCGGGCTGATATTGCTTTGCGTTATGGTGCCGCTGATGGGCGTGATGTCTGCGATCGGATGATAAGGAGTGCGGCTTGAGGGGAAAAGTTTTTACAGGCGGAAAAAAAAGGGATTTTTCGATACTGCGCGTGTTGGTTCCAATACTGGTGTTCGTGCTTATCGCGGTGTTTGTCATCGTGGGTGTGGGCAATGTATCGGCAGCGGGAAGTTTAGAACGGCGTAAGGGCATGGAGCAGGCGGTACGGCGCAGCGTCGTGCAGTGTTACGCAATCGAGGGGCGGTATCCGAAAAACCTTGCATATCTGGCTGAAAATTATGGGCTGATGCTCAATGAGGATCAGTACGTTTACCACTATGAACGGTTGGGGGACAACCTGATGCCGGATATTTTTGTGTTTCCCGTGGGGTGAGGACTGAGGGGATTTGATGAAGAAAAAACAGCATGTTACGGATATCATATTTATATTGTCGCTGTTTTGCGCGTTTGCGGTAATGGCGCTGTTTGTTGTGGTGCTGGGCGCGAACGTATATAAAGGAATATCCGCCGATATGACCGCCAATTATAATGCGCGCACTTCGGTCGCGTACTTAAGTGAGAAGGTGCGCCAAAACGATGTGGCGGGCGGCGTTGGCGTGCGTACGCTTGGTGAAAATAACGCGCTGGTGCTTGTGCAGGATGTAGAAGGCGCCACATATGAGACGTGGATCTATGTTGCGGACGGGGTGCTTCGTGAGGTCACCGTTGCGGCGGGAACGCAGGTACAGACGGGCGACGGACAAGAGATCATGGAGCTTGAACGGCTTGCCTTTCATCGGGACAACGGGAGCCTGATCGGTATAGAAGCAATAGACACGGACGGCACCGTCTTTGACAGTGCGGTCAATTACCGCAGCGCAGAGAGCGGGAGCAGATAGATGCAGCAATCGAAAAGCAAGCTATTTTTGATCGAACTGATCATCATCATATTGTTTTTTTCCATTGCGAGCGCGGTATGCATGAATATTTTTGCGCGGGGAAAGGTGTACAGCAACCAGAGCACGCAAACAACGATGGCAACACTACTGTGCCAGCAGGCGGCGGAAACATTCAAGGGGACGAACGGGGACGAGGCCGCGTTGGCGGTGCTTTTGGGTGCGTCGCAGGAGAACGGGCGGCTGGTCGTGGAATATGACGGGGCATTTGCGCCCACAGCGCAGGATGCGGTTTATCGTATGGAGATCGCGTTTGCGGAAGGAAACGGTGTGAAGGAAGCGGACATCGTGCTGAAAAAGGGCGACGACACAGTCTATGCCTTAGAGGCGGCGCAATATATGGGGATGCAGGAAATATGAACGGAAAACAAAACGGCTTTGGCATCGGAATAGGCGGTATTTCCATCCTCGCGGTTTTTGTCGTGCTGTGCCTGACCACGCTGGCCACACTTTCGTTTACAACGGCGCAGGCTGATCTGCGACTGGCGGAAAAAACGGCGCAGGCACAGCAGCAATACTATGCTGCGGACACGCAGGCGGAGCGCATGCTGGCGGAGATTCTGACAGATATAAAAGGAAACAGCGGTTATGAGGACGAATTAGTGAAAAAGGGATATACGCTCACGCGCAGGACCGACGGAGCAGCCGTAGAGTATACGGTGGATGCCGGACAGAGCAAGGAATTGTGTGTGCGCATCGGCATTGCGCTTGACGCAAACGGCATGCCGACAGGCGAATGGACACGGGAAAGCTGGCAGACACGTATGAAGTATGACACAAGCGGCGAAGACGATACGCTGCACGTGCTGAAATAGGAAAGGGGAGCCGTATGGAAGCGGAACAAATTTTAAGAGAGGCAACAGGGGCTGGAGCGTCGGACATCTTTATTGTGGTTGGCAGGCCTGTTTCGTATAAAATCAATAACCTGATCGGGTGCCGCGGGGAAGAACGGCTGACGACGGAGGACACGGAGCGTATCGTGCGCGAGATATACGCGCTTGGGCAGCGCAGTGCTGATGGAGTGCTTGAGACGGGAGACGACGACTTTTCCTTTTCGCTTGCGGGCGTATCGCGCTACCGCGTGAGCGTATACCGGCAACGGGGGTCGCTTGCGGCGGTGGTGCGGGTGATCGCTTTTGAGCTACCCCATCCGGAAGAGTTAGGCATTCCGGAGGTGATCTTGAACCTTGGCAGCAGGCCAAAGGGACTGGTGCTGGTGACAGGACCTGCGGGAAGCGGGAAATCTACCACGCTTGCGTGCATGATCGACCGCATCAACAAGACGCGCAACAGTCATGTGGTGACGCTTGAAGACCCGATTGAATATCTGCATCGGCATGAGAAAAGCATCATCAGCCAGCGCGAGATATCGACGGATACGGACAGTTATGCGGTGGCGCTGCGTGCGGCACTGCGGCAGGCGCCGGATGTAATATTGCTGGGAGAGATGCGCGACCATGAGACGATCAGCGTGGCGATGACGGCGGCGGAGACAGGACATCTGGTGATCTCTACACTGCATACCTTGGGAGCGGTCAATACGATCGACAGGATCATTGACGTATTCCCGCCCAGCCAGCAGGGACAAATCCGCGTGCAGCTTTCTATGGTGCTGCAGGCCGTTGTATCGCAGCAGCTTTTGAAAAAAACGGACGGCGGCGTTGTGCCTGCGTTCGAAATTATGATGTGTAATACGGCGATCCGTAATATGATACGCGAGGCAAAGACGCACCAGATCGAAACGGCGATCTTTTCTTCGGCTGCGGAAGGTATGGTCACCATGGACGCGAGCTTAGTTAAGCTGTGCGAAAATGGAACGATCCCGCCTGAGGAAGCGGTCATGCACAGCATGCAGCCGGATGTGGTGAAGAAGAAGCTGGGGCTGTAAGGGTAATGGTGCGGAAACAAATAATACTTAAAAAAGCGCGTTTTGTTTTGCTTGATCAAGGAATGGGAGAGATATGGTAGAAAAGGCCCTGAAAGTTGAAATGTTCGGTGGGTTTGAGGTCATGTATGGGGAAGAACCTGTCGTTACAAAAGAAAACAGGAATAGTAAAGTATTGATGCTGTTCCAGTATTTGCTGTGCAACAGAAACAGGATGGTAGCGCAGGATGAGCTGATCCATGTGCTGTTAAACGACGAGGAATGTGAAAACCCTGTCGGGACGCTGAAAAACCTTGTATATCGCCTGCGCAAGCAGTTGGAGGCGTGCGGGGTGGAGCGGGAATGTATCGGCTATCGGCGGGGTGCGTATGGGTTTACAGGCGAAATGCCGCTTGTGATCGATCAGGAAGTATTTGCGTCTATTACGGCACAGATCGCGGAAGGAAAGCTTGCGGACGATGCTGTGTTTGAAAAATGCCTGCAGGCGATCGAACTTTATAAAACGGGGTTTTTGCCCAAGACGATGGGGGAGCCGTGGGCAATGGGGTTTGCTGTGAAGATGCAGGAAAAATATTGCGACTGCTTTCGGACGGCGTACCGCATCGCGGCGCGCACGAAGCAATACGACAAGCTGGTCGACAAGCTGTGCGAGGCGGTGAGCGTCTATCCTTACGAGGAAGACCTGACGCTGATGTATATCAAATGCCTGTATGAGATGAATCGTGTCAAAGAGGCGATGGAGGTGTATGAAGCGACCACGACGCGGCTGTTTGACGACCTGGGGATCGGGCCTTCGGAAAATATGAAGGAGATGTTCGGGCACATTTCCGGCAGCAAGAAGGAAGTCAATCTGTCTATTGACGATGTGCGCAGCGAGATCAGGGAAACGGAATATGAGAACGGCGCGTTTTATTGTAATCTGGAGGTGTTCGAAAGCTTGTACCGCTTTGTGGTCAGGCATATGGAACGCAGCGGACAGTCGGTGTTTTTGATGCTGTGTACGATCACAGACTTAAATGGTGCAAAGCCGGGCAACAATGAAAAGACGAAAAAGATCATAGATGATATGCAGCAGGCGATCAAGGCTTCGCTGCGCAGGGGAGATGCGTATACACGCTACAGTCCTACGCAGTATTTGGTCATGCTGATGGAGATCAAGCAGGAGAATTGCAATATTGTCGCAGACCGTTTGCGGTATCATTTCTATAAGACTTCCAAGCGGAACAACGAAATGCGTTTTGTGTGCAAAAGTATTTCCGCCGCGGACATGGATAGCATCATGGTGGGAGAAGAAGCGCAAAAGGCTTTGTGGAATAAAGAGAAAAAGGACTGAGATAAACGAACTGTGACCGGAACCGTGACTTTTGTGCGTTACAATGGAACAGAAGGAAGATATCAGGAAGGGCAGGCGGGACATACCAGATGCAGAATGTGGTTACAGTGTGCGTCGATGAAAAGAAAAACATGGATATTGCGGGCAGGATTTGTCACCGCAGCCTATGTGAAGCGCAGAAGTTCCTTGATATGAACCAGTTGCTTTTGAAAATTGAATCGGTGTTCGATAGGGTCAAATACCCGGCGGCATCAATGGAGCACAGGGTGTTTGGAAAATCTTTAAAAGTACAGCAGGAGAAAAGGGATCACGAGATGGGAAAGATAGCAAAAGAACACAGCCCGGGGAAGAAGGCAACTTTCGTCGTACAGGTGCAGTGTCGGCAAAATGCCACCTGGCAGGGGCAAGTCGTCTGGTCGGAGAAAAACGAAGTCAAGCATTTTCGAAGCGCGCTCGAGCTGATCCGGCTCATTGACAGTGCGACGCAGGCAGAGGAAGTGTGAAGAATAAACAGAGATAAAAAGGAGCGACTGTGAAAAGCCGCTCCTTTTTGGTTTATTGTAAGGGCAAAATCTCGTAGCCCTGTGCGCGAATTTCGTCTATGAAATCGCCGAGTATCTGCGCGTTGGTACCCGAAACGGCGTGCAGCAGATAAAGCGCGCCGGGGTGGATGTTTTTGGTGATCTTGGCGAGCGCTTCTGCGGGAGGCATCTGGTCGTCCGGCTCGTAGTCGTAATATGCGAAGCTCCAAAAGGCGCTTTTGTACCCGAGCATCTGCGCGAGGGCAAGGGTCTGCTGCGAATACTCGCCCATAGGCGGGCGGAACACCGTCATTTCGATGCCGTAGGTATCCCGCATATACTGGTGCAGGCCAACGATCTCGTCGCGTGCTTCTTCTAAGGAAATATCCGGCATGGAACGGTGCGTCATGCTGTGGTTGCCGATCACATGGCCTTCGGCGATCATGCGCTCCACAAGCGCCGGATTGTCGCGGACATAGGAATAAGTCACAAAAAAAGTGGCTTTCTGGTCTTTTGCTTTTAGGGTATCGAGGATGTCCGATGTGCGGCCGTTTTCGTACCCTTCGTCGAACGTCAGATAAAATTTCTGTTCCTCAGGCATGATGAACTGCGCATCATACTTGCCAAACGTTTCCTGCGCGCTGAGCGAGCCTGTCGGCCGGTTGAGCGCGTCCTTTTCGAGACCCTGCCCCCAGCCATCCTTGGTACCGTCGAGCGCACGAAGCGCTTCATAATCGACGTGCAGTGCCTCGATAGGCGTTTTTGTCGGTGTTGGCTCCGGCGTGGGCGAAGGTGTGGGGCTTGGCGCCTCCGACGGCGTAGGTGAAGGCGCTGGTGTTTCCGTTGGAGGTGGGCTGGGCGTTGCGGTGACCGTCGCAGACGGGGCTGGGGACGGTGTGCTTGCAGGCTGTCCTGCGCATCCTACAAGCAATGAGATGGTCAGTAAAACTGTGATAGCCATTAAAAAAATTCGTTTCATGTATAGCTCCCATATTATTTGGATGATACCAGTATATCATAACAAAAAGCAGAAACCAAAAAGGAACGGTCGCCCGTTCCTTTTGTATTCCGATATATTATTGTGCATTCCCGCTGTTTGGCGGAGTATCCTGCGGCGGCTGTGGCTGCACCGGAGGCTGCCCCTGTGGCTGTTGTGGCGCATAGTATTGCTGCGGAGGCTGCTGGTAGCCTTGCCCCGGCTGTTGCGGCGCATAGGGCTGTCCGCCGCCCGGCTGCTGTGGAGGATAGAGATAGCGGTTGTCGCCGTTGCGCAGCGCAAACAGCACGAACGGCACGATCACACTGAACAGGATGGACAGAATAAGGAGCACGGTCGCGCTTTCTGAATGCCAGTTGTAGATACGGTACAGCGAGATATAATAAAAGACCGCGTATACGATTGCTGCTGCGATGACGAGTACGTATAGGATGATGAAAACAGGCCAGATTGTAGACATGTAAGACATGTAGAAACCGCCCATAAACGCAGTGCACAACATCACAACCACGAGTACGACTACCCCGACGATGAGGCCGAGCAGCAGGACGGCGTAGTTGGTCTTTTTGTTCATGTGCTTTGCGGCATAGGTATCGGCAAGCTTACCGATCACATAAATATACACGATCGGGATCCATGCGAGCCACGGGTTTTCGAGCCCGCGCCGTTTTGCCATGGTATAAAGCCCCAGGGCAGAGAATACATAAAAAACGGCGACCAGAATGATGTAAAAAGCGATCAGTCCGCCGGCAAAGTAGTATGATAACATTGACATATTTCTTCCTCCTAATGGTTTGATAAGTGCGTCGATTTTATATTAATAAAGCAATCGCGGCAAAAATAACCGCTTTTTATTCATTATAACACGCGTAAATAAAAAAGCCAGCGGCATTGTTGTGCCACCGGCTTACAAAATATACAGTTAATCGCGGAATTTTTGCAGTATCCCGACTGACTGAGAGATGGTCTTTTCCTTGGCCTCGCTGCCGTAACGGTCGACCTGATTTTTGTCTTTGGGGCCGTGCGTCAGGCACGCCGCGCCGCCGATACATCCGTCGATGCACGCCATCCCTTCGATGAAGTTGTTGGGCAGCACGCCCTTTGAAGCTTTCAGGAGCGCGATGCGGCACTCCTCGATCCCGTTGCAGGAAATGGGGTCATAGGCAAAGTCTTCCTTGCCGTGCTCTTTTAGGGCCTGACCGACAGCAGTCGCTACGCCGCCGCTGCGGGCAAATATCCTGCCGTAGTAAGAGGCGTTGTCAAGCGGCGCTTCGGGCATCGTTGACAAATCTATTTCGCGGCTGTCGAGCAGCGCAAGCAGTTCCTCAAAGGTGATCACGCAATCCACGATGCCTTCGACCTCCGGAAGCTTAAACTCCATCTTTTTGGCGATACATGGCCCGATGAACACAATTTTTGCCGTAGGATCGACCTTTTTCAGGTAAATCGAAATTTGCTCCATCGGAGAGACATTGTGCGAGATATGTACCGCAAGATCAGGATAGTTGTTCTTCACATACTTTACAAAAGCAGGACAACAGGAGGTCGTCAAAAAGCCTTTTTCGTACAGCTCGTCCGCTTCCTTATCGGCAGCCATGTCCGCGCCGAGCGCCGCTTCTACTACGCTGAAAAAGCCAAGCTGTTTGATGCCCGACACGACCTGCTCTACCTTGACATGACCGAACTGGCTTGAAATGGAGGGAGCGACGACAGCATACACCTTGTATTTTTCGTTGTTCTGCGATTCCTTTAGCAAGCGGATCGCATGCAGCATATAAGACTTTGCCGAGATCGCGCCAAACGGGCACTGGTACACGCACGCGCCGCAGGCGATACATTTTTCGTTGTCGATCACGGCTTTTTTGTCGCTGTCCATGCTGATGGCGCCCACCTTACAGGCGTTCTCACACGGGCGTACGGACTGGGAGATCGCGTTGTATGGACACGCATCCATACATTTGCCGCACTCCACACATTTTTTGATGTCGATATAGGCTTTGAGGTTCTCGATGCGGATCGCGTCCCGCGGGCATACATTCTGGCAGCGGTGCGCGATGCAGCCGCGGCACGCCTCTGTCACACGGATGCCGTCCACCGGACATTCGTCGCAGGCGATATCCAATACCTCGACGACGTTTTCGTTTTCCGGATCGCCGCCGAGGGCAAGCTTCAAACGTTCGCCGACGATCGCGCGTTCCTTATAGATACAGCAGCGCATCGTGGGCTGGGGGCCGGGGATGATCTTTTTGGCAATGTGAAGCAATCCTTCCTCCAGCTTATCGTCATACGCCAGATTGGCGACTTCTTTTAAAATCGTATATTTTAGTTCCTGAACGCTTGTATCAAACATTCCATTGTTCATAAAAGTATCGTTTTCTCCTTCTTCAGTTTACCTATCTATCATACTGTTTTATAAAAAGACTGTCAATGAGAGCACAGGAGCGCAGGCAAAAAGCGGTAAAACAAAAAACAGCGAATATCGCATGATAACGCTGTTTTTGAATGTGTACTACCGTTGGTAATACGGTTGTTTTTGAGAAAATTTAACCAATCAGTAGCCCATGTCGCGGAGCATGCGGGCAAGGATGCCCAGACGTTCCCCCAGTAGCTCGCTGTCTTCTGACAGCACCTGCGAAAAAAGCTCGATATCGCCGTCGATCCTCTCGTTGTCTGTACATACTTCCACCGTCATGGCGTCGCCCTGAATGCCTATGCGTTCGATCTGTGGATCGGCAGGGTCATAAAGCTTGGGGAAGCGGTAGGCTTCGCGGAAATACTTCATGGCGCTCGTGAGAAAGATCGCGAGGTCGAGTACGCGGTGCAGAGGCATCTCCTCTGACTGGCGCGACCACTTCTCTCCGGTATACCGCCATATTTTGGCGGAGATATCGAGGCTGCCGCGGTCTGACCATTGGGCAAGGCCGAGCGATAAGCCCTTTGCATCTGTATGATAGGCGAGCCGTCCGTCTATGTTGGAATAATCCTCCGCAACGATCACAGGCTTGTGTTTGAGCGTTGTTGGGATTTTCATAGTTTCTTCCATTGTTTTGATCTCCTTTCAAAAAAATCTATTAACTTACTAATTTAGTAATCTACTAAATGATTATATGGTTTCAGCGCTTTTTTGTCAAGGGCGAAAATACGGCTTTATCAAGGGGATTGCGGGCGTGAAATGCTTCGGGCGGAAAAAAATGCGGTATAGTAATATTAAAATGGTTTATCAAATACGAAGTGAATTTTTGCGCACCAGGAAAGGCACATGATGTTTGCGGAAGTATTTCAGCTCTATGCGACCAGATGGGATTTCTTTGCGGAACTGATCTGGCAGCATTTACAGATTTCTTTGATCTCTATCCTTATGGCGGCTGTGATCGGTATCTTTTTTGGTATCCTGATCAGCGAGCACACGCGCCTTTCGTTTCCAGTGCTGGGTATTACCAATTTGGTATATACGATTCCGTCGATCGCGCTATTTGGTTTTTTGATTCCGGCGACGGGCATCGGTGACATGACGGCCGTGATCGCTCTGACGATCTACGGCCTTTTGCCTATGGTACGCAATACGCACACGGGCATCATGAACATCTCGCCGGCCATCATCGAGGCGGGACGCGGCATGGGGAGCACGAACACGCAGCTGCTTTTTCGTGTGAAGCTGCCGCTGGCGCTGCCAGTGATCCTTGCGGGGGCGCGCAATATGATCGTTATGACCATAGCCCTTTGCGGTATCGCATCCTTTATTGGTGCGGGCGGCCTTGGCGTAGCTATTTATCGCGGTATTACGACGAACAATCTGGCAATGACGGTAGCCGGAAGCTTGCTGATTGCCGCGTTGGCGCTTCTTGCCGATCTGGTTGCGGGGATATTTGAAAAACGTGTCTATCGAAAAATCAATGGGGGAAAAGCAAAATGAAAAAATGGATGGCGCTCGTACTGGTTATTTGTATGCTGGGAGTTTTGGGGCTTACGGGGTGTGCCGGAGGTAACGACAATACAATCAAAATAGCGACAAAGCCGATGACCGAGCAGTTTATCCTGAGCGAGATGCTTGCGGCGCTCATTGAAAAGGATACGGACCTTAAGGTGGAGATCACCAAGGGGATCGCGGGCGGTACGGGAAACATCCACCCGGCAATCGTGAAGGGTGATTTTGATATGTACCCGGAGTATACGGGAACGGCTTGGTCGGACGTGTTGAAAAACGAGCCGGAAAGCGACGCGGATGTGATGTATGAGAAGCTGAAGGAGCAGTATCAGGAAAACTTTAAAATGACGTGGGTGGGGCTTTACGGCTTCAACAACACATATACGCTCGCTGTGGCAAGAGAGTTCGCGGAGCAAAACAATGTGGAAAGCTTTTCTGATCTGGCGGCAATCGCGCCCGAGCTGACGTTTGGGGCGGAGTATGATTTTTATGAGCGGGCAGACGGCTATACGCCGTTGACGCAAGCATATGGTCTTGCTTTTAAGGATACAAAGGACATCGATATCGGCATGAAATATCAGGCGATCGGTAATGGTGACGTGCAGGTGATCAATGCGTTCACGACGGACGGTATGCTGAATGTGTATGATCTGCAAACACTAAAGGACGACAAGAGCTTCTTCCCGTCGTATTATTGCGGGACGATCGTACGGAGCGATACGCTTACAAAGCATCCGGAGATTGAAGCGGTGCTTATGAAGATGGACGGCATCCTGACGGACGGGGATATGGCGGCGCTCAATTATCGCGTGGAAAACAATAAGGAAGATGAAAAGGACGTCGCGCGTGATTTTCTGACAAAGAAAGGGCTTTTATGAGCGACAGTAAAATGATCGTTTTTCGTGGTGTGAAGAAGCACTACGACGAAAAATATGCCCTGAATGGACGTGACCTTAGTATACGCGAAGGGGAATTTGTGACCGTGGTGGGTGGCAGCGGCGGTGGAAAAACGACGATGCTCAAGCTGATCAATGGGCTTATTTTGCCGGACGAGGGCAGCGTGCGCGTGTACGGCGAGGACACTGCGCACACAGACCTGATCGCGCTGCGGCGCAAGATCGGCTATGTGATACAGGGAGGCGCGCTGTTTCCGCACTTAAATGTACGTGAGAATATCGAATATGTCCCCAAGCTGCAAAAAAAGAAACTTGAACATGAAAAACTGCTTGCGCTACTCGATATGGTGGCGCTTGATGAGGAGCTTTGCGAACGTAACGTGAACGAGCTTTCGGGCGGACAGCAACAGCGCGTGGGCATTGCGCGCGCGTTGGCGGCAGCCCCCAGCCTGATTTTGATGGACGAGCCGTTTGGCGCGGTGGACGGCATCACGCGCAAACAATTGCAGGATGCGATCAGCGGGATATTCAAAAAAACGGGTACAACGATCGTGTTTGTTACCCATGACCTGCGCGAAGCGGTGCGGCTGGGAACGCGGCTTGTTATTGTAAATGAGGGAGAGCTCGTGCAGGACGGGGAACCGGACGATGTTGTCGCACATCCGGCGACGCAGTATGTAAAGCAATTGTCAGAGCAGCTCGACTGTGTATGACATAAAGCGCGAAAAGCCTTGTAACACAGCGGAATATTGAGAAAGAGCATTCATGTAAAGTTTACAATTTGAAGGCTCTTTTTTTGATTAGTATTCATGAAAACGGATTATTAATAACATGGACGTACATACGATATGAGCCAATAAGAAAAGAAAGGATGAGACACATATGCGTATTATGGTTGATAACCTGGCAGTGGATATCGACAACCGTTCCGTATCGCGCGGTGAGGAAGAAATTACCCTGACGGCGAAAGAGTACGAGGTGTTAAAATATCTGGCGCTGCATAAGGACAAGATCGTTTCACGTGCAGAGCTATTAGAGCACGTATGGGATTGTGACTACGATTTCTTTTCCAACGTTGTGGACGTATATATCAGATTCTTAAGAGCGAAGATAGACGACGGACATACGAAGAAGCTGATCAAGACCTTTAGGAGACAGGGATATTCGTTGACTGCCTAGTAAATCAAAGAAAACGGCATACCGTTTGTGGGTGTGCCGTTTTTGTTTGGCAAAAAACTTGACCCGCGCGCCGCGACCTTATAGACTATGTGGTATAGGAACGAAGTGACCGCGCTTTTAAGGAGCGCCGGAAGGAGTGGAAAATGAAACGGAAAATAACGATGATACTGTCGATCGTATTGGCGGCTGTTTTGCTGCTGGCTGCCTGTGCGCCGCATGAGGTTGCGGTAGATACCAAAGCGAAAACGGATGGACCGGTGTTTGGGGATTTTAAGACACAGGACTTAGCGGGCAACGAAGTGACGCAGGATGTTTTTGCCGGAAAAAAATTGACGATGGTGAATATGTGGGCGACGTATTGCAAGCCCTGCTTAGCGGAGATGCCGGACTTGGCGCAGATCAACAAGGAATATGCGGATAAGGGGTTTCAGGTCGTGGGGCTCGTGACCGACGTGACAGATCAGAGCGGCGCGGTCGTGAGCGGGCAGATCGACCTTGCAAAGGAGATCGTTTCGAAGACGGGCGCCGACTATACACAGATCATCCCTTCGGAAGTGATCGTGTTGAAAAAGCTGAAGGATGTGACGATGGTTCCGGAAACGGTGTTTGTGGATGAAAACGGGAATCAGGTGGGCGAGAGCGTGATCGGGTCGCGCAGCAAGCAAGAATGGATAAAGCTGATCGACGGCCTGCTTGGTGAGAGCGGAGAAGCGTGATATGAAAACAAGGATGCGGAACAAATGGTGGATCGTACTTGCCGCCGCGGGGGCCGTGTTTATTGTTGTGGGCGTTATGCGGGGGGAAGCGAACACCGTCTTTATGAAGGCGGTCAATATTTGTCTGGAGTGTATCGGCATTGGTTAGATTTTTTGTGTGGATGGGCGTACATATCAGGACGACGGTACAAATCGTCTTTACGCTGCTGACAAACGGATATATGGCTGGATTTACAAACGGGACGATCTTTACCGGCGCGACAAAGTTTGCGTGCGTTCCCGGCCTCAATTGTTATTCGTGCCCGGGCGCGCTTGCGTCCTGCCCCATCGGCGCGCTGCAATCGGTACTGGGAAGCAGGGATTACAGGTTCTCGTTTTATATCGCGGGCTTTTTGTTGGCGACGGGCGCGCTGCTCGGGCGGCTGGTGTGCGGCTGGCTGTGCCCGTTTGGGCTGGTGCAGGACCTGATCTTTAAGATACCATTTGTCAAAAAGCTGCGTAAGCTGCCGGGCGATAGGTGGCTGAAATATTTGAAATATGGTATATTGGTGGGATTTGTGATCTTGCTGCCATCGCTTGTCACAGACATCGTCGGACAGGGCCAGCCGTGGTTTTGTGAATATATCTGTCCGTCGGGTACGCTGTTTGCGGGGCTGCCGCTTGTGGGAAGCAACGAGGGATTGCAGCAGGCGGTGGGCGGATTGTTTGTATGGAAGGTGAGCCTGCTTGCGGGACTGCTCTTTTTGTCCGTTGCGGTGTACCGCCCGTTTTGCCGGTATGTCTGTCCGCTCGGGGCTGTGTACGGTATGTTCAACAAGGTATCGCTTTACCGCCTGAATGTAGACGATGATAAGTGCGTCAAATGCGGTGCGTGCGAGAAGGCGTGCAAGCTGGACATCAAGGTTTTTGAGAACCCGAACAGCGCGGAGTGCATCCGCTGCGGCGCATGCAAGAAAGCGTGCCCGCATGGCGCGATCGAGTCTACGGTTGAGCGGTGGATACGCGCAAACAGACAGACCAAGGAAAAGCAAACGGGAAGATAGTATAAAGGGGTTGTGGGACAGCCTCTTTATTTTTTCATTGCATTTTAAAAATCCATATGTTACGATATAGGAAATTATTCCGCAATATAGCGGAACCAGAGGAGTTGTATGTTGATGTCGGTCATCTATAAGAGGACTGTTTTCTAAAATTGAATAGGGGCGGCGCAAGCGCGGGAGCTATCCTCCCTTGTTTTTGCAATGCCGTATCAAGTAACCTTTTGTGAATACTATGACTGTTTGTTGTAGCACACCGCGGGGTGTGTTATTTTTATGGAAAAACCGCAGTTTGCATCACAGGATAAGGATGCTTTCTGCGGTATTTTTGTGCCCGTTTTCAATTTCCACCGATAGCAACAAGGAGATTTCCAATGATGAATTTAGCAGACTATGGTCTGACACCAGATATGCTGCCTGAACATTTTGAAGGGACAGCTGCAAGAATAACTGCCGTCCATAAGGAGCGGTATGCCCTCGTATGCGCGCATGGCGAGCTGTATGGGCGATTAAAAGCAAGCGTCTATTACGCAAAGGGTGGGGAAAGCTTCCCCACAGTGGGCGATTTTGTGCACATTGACTATGTTCCGGACGGGGACAGCCGCATCGTTGCCACGCTGCCACGTAAAACATATTTTTCCCGCCGCGATCCTACGCCCGGACGCGGGGAGCAGGCGGTCGCCGCCAACTTTGACTACGTGTTTATCATGCAGTCACTAAACCATGACTTTAACCCCAAGCGTCTTGAGCGGTACCTGACGCTGGCGCGGCAATCAAACGCCATTCCCGTCATCGTGCTGACCAAGGCTGATTTGATGGAAGACTGCGACAGTCATCTGCGCGCCGTCGGGAAGACCGCCGCAGGTGTGGACGCTTTTGCGATCAGTACCAAGACGGGTTTGGGGTTCGACCTTCTGGCTGACTATTTGAAGCCGCGCAAAACGATCGTGCTTCTGGGTTCGTCGGGCGTAGGCAAGTCGAGCCTTTTGAACGCGCTTTTGGAAGAGAAGCGCATGGAGGTAAAGAATATCCGCGAAAGCGACAGCAAGGGACGTCACGCCACCACTGTCCGCCAGCTTGTGATGCTGAAAAACGGCGCGATGGTGATCGACACGCCTGGGATGCGCGAGCTTGGTATGTGGGACGTTTCGAGCGGGCTTGACAAGGCGTTTGCAGATGTGGAGCAATACCTTGGCAGGTGCAGATTTGCCGACTGCAGCCATGAGAGCGAGCCGGGATGTGCGATCAAGGCGGCGATCGAAAATGGCGCGCTTTCCCAAAAAAGGTGGGAGAGTTATGTTGCACTGAAAAGCGAGGCGGAGTATTCTGACGACAAAGCGGCGTATCTGCGGAACAAAGAGCGGAAAAACAAAGGAATATCGCAGCTTATACGGCAGATGAAAAAGCCGGATTACCGCCATGCGCCCTGCCTTGAAACGTTCACCTGTAAGGTGTGTGGAACGCCGGTCGTCCCCGAAGGGGCGGGAAGCGGACACCGCAACCATTGCCCAAACTGTCTGGCAAGCATCCATGTGGATAACGAGCCGGGAGACAGGGCATCCCTTTGTAAGGGAGTGATGGAGCCGATCGGCGTATGGGTACGTAAAAACGGTGAATGGGCGCTTATCCACCGCTGCCGCACGTGCGGCGCGCTGAGCTCCAACAGGGTGGCGGCGGACGATAATCCGGCCTTGCTCATGTCCATTGCGGTAAAGCCGCTGGCACTGCCGCCCTTCCCGCTCGACCGGATAGGGAAGCATACGTAGAAGGACAAAAAAAGCTGCCCCGGTTTTATTCCGGGACAGCACTTTTTTTGTTGCTTATTGATCTGTATTTTGGTCGTCTGTTTGTTCCTGCGCATTCGTTTCTTCAGGCTGCCGGTATTGCGGCGCGTACGGCTGCTGTTGCTGGTAGGGCTGACCGTAATACGGCGGCGGTGTGATCTTTTTGGGATGCTTTACGCGGTACTTTTTCATCAGGACGCGCACCAGCCGGATCACGATCAGCACGATCACGATGATAATGACGATCAGGATGATGACGGGCAGCGCTGCCATAAAGCCGATGGCAAAGTTTTCGAGGAACCGTCCCACGCCTGTCATGGAGAGGGAGAAGGCTTCGCTTGCGCGGTCGCCGAGAGGCTGGCCGTCGGAGCCGATCGTCTCGGGCGTGATGAGCTCCGTCAGGTTCATCGAAACGGTCGCATATTCTACGAGATTGTCCATCCGGCGCACATTTCCCTGCAGTTGGTCGAGCTCGTAGATCACGTCTGTGATCTCCTGCTCAAGCGCGATGATGTCTTCCGTGTTTGTCGCGGTTGCAAGGTGCTCCATCAGGCGGGCTTTCTGGCCCTCCAGCAGGTCGATGCGCGACGTGGTATCGTAATACTGGTCGGAAAAATCCTCTGTATTTTTTTGCTTGTTGGTGACTTCACCGATGCCCGAAAGCTTGTCCAAAAACGCATTGTAGTTATCGACCGGGATGCGCATGGTCATCGTCGTATAGCGCGCGGGCGTTTGTGTATTATAGGGGGCGTTGGTGCCGGAAGACTCATGTTCGATGTATCCGCCGACCGCGCCGATCTCGGTATTTATTTTGTTGTAGTCGCTGTCGTATTGCTTGGTGGAAATATCGAATGTTGCGGAATAGGTCAGCTTGCGGTTTGTGTCGGGTAGCGCGGCGTTTGAAAGGGTTCCAAGGTCACCTGTTCCCGCTTCTTCTGCCGTAATGTCCTCTGTATCGACCGCGATCTCCTCCTGCGCTGCCGCTTCTCTGGTTGCCTGCGGCGCCATATCGGCAGGGGCGCTTTGCGGCGCGGCGGCACATGCGCCAAGCAGCAGGCAGAAGCAGATCAGGATACATAAGAAAATGGTTACATTCTTTTTCATAACAGATACCTCCAATTTATATCATTGTTACCTATTAGACCATATTTTCATGAAAAAAGTTCCGTATTCACATAACCTTCATAAAGTCTTAATTTTTTGAGACCTTTTATCTTAATAATTTCTGTCTATGATAAGAATAAGGCAAAAGCAAGGTGGGTATGGTATACTATACCTGATAAAAAGCGGAGGTAATACACCATGAAAATATTGGTCTGCGACGATGACAAGGAAATCGTGGAGGCAATAGAAATCTACCTTGTAAATGAAGGATATGAGATACTCAAAGCCTATGACGGCGCGCAGGCGATCCGTCTTGCGGAGGAAAACGAAGTCCACCTGATCATTATGGATATCATGATGCCGGGCATGGACGGCATCCGCGCGACCATGAAGCTGCGCGAATACGCGAACGTTCCTGTTATCATGCTGAGTGCAAAATCGGAAGACAACGACAAGATACTGGGACTTAACGCGGGCGCGGACGATTATCTGACAAAGCCTTTTAATCCGCTGGAGCTTGTAGCAAGGGTGAAATCCCAATTGAGGAGATACACCTCCCTTGGCAGCATGACGGAAACGCAGGGAATCTATCAGACGGGCGGGCTGTTGCTCGACGACATGAAAAAGACCGTGACGGTAGACGGGGAAGGCGTGAAGCTGACACCTATGGAATACAAAATACTGCGTTACCTGATGCAGAACATGGAAATGGTCTTGTCTACCACGCAGATCTATGAGAGCGTGTGGGACGAAAAGGCGGTAGGAGCCGAAAACACGATCGCAGTGCATATCAGGAGGATTCGCGAAAAGATCGAAATCAATCCGAAGGAACCGAAATATTTGAAGGTGGTATGGGGTATTGGATACAAGATCGACAAAATCAAGGTATAAAATTTGGTATAAATTGATTGCCTGGATTCTTTGTATCGCCTCGGCATGCGGCGCGACGATTATTTTGTCGAGCATGTTGAAAACGGATACATCCACCGTTGTGACGAGCGGGCAATATGTCGACTCGCGCGAATACCTGAACCAGGTAGAAGCAGATTTGGGACAGGTGCAAAACGCATATTTCGGATATGGGGACGAAGTACTCAAAAATGAACTGCGCGATTATCTCGGACAGCTGAAACAGGGACATGAACAGGAGATAAGGGAAATTCTGGAAACGGCCGGTTTAGGAGGTTATTATGAAGAATATATTCAGGAATATGAAGTTAATGCGGAAAATGTCACAGAGGAAACGGACACTTCGACGTCGGCGGAGATGGGAAGCGCGGATCAAAGCCTGCCTGATTTCATAACGAGAATAGAAGACGCAGCGTCGGAGATCGCGGGCAGCGGCTCGGAAAAATCGGACGCCGCAGCAGAGCGCAGCGGGATATCCGGTTTGCCGGAATATGACCAATATGTAAAAAAGCAGCTGGAGACGGTGAGCGGCAAGTACGCAGAGCTGCTTGCGAATGCGGAGCAATATATCACGCAAAGCGTGCGGCAAAAGGGCGAGCAGGCGAGCGCCGAGCTGATGAACCAAAAGGAATTTTATTTTGCGGTCTTGAAGAACGGAGAGCTGCTTTACACGAATACCGTGGCAGATGAAGCGGATGTTGCCGTCGATTTCATACAGAAGCTGGACGCGAACCAGAAGTATAACTGGGAAGGGAAAACGCCGGGAATCTATCTTTCAGATGTCTGGTGGTCGACTCCCGCGTATACACAGCAGAATATGGATGGTGTGCAGATATACCTCGGAATGTCGAATGAGGCGTTTGCACGTAACCAGGCTGATTATAACGCGCTGTATCTTACCTATCTGAGAATGTTTATCCTTGTACTTGTGTGTGTCGCTGTATTCTCGGTAGGGTTCTTATGGCTGATGTATACTGCGGGAAGGTCTCCGAAGGGAGGCGAAGTGAAGGTCTCCTTTATGGATTCGATCTACCTCGATATCGGCGGCATTGCGCTGGTGATCATTGTGGCGTTGATCGCAGCCGGGGTAGACCAGATCGCAAGCTGGGTAGGAAACGCTTACGGCCCGCTGCAGGTGATGCAGATATGTTCGCTTGTATCGGTAGCGGTGGCGCTGTGCCTGATGTGGAGCATGTCGATTTCGCGGCGGGTCAAGCGCCATGAAAGCTATACGCTGGTTGCAGCGGTGAGCGGCGGCATCAAAAATGCGTACGACCGGAGCGGTATGGGCTCCAAAGGCGTGGGCGCGATCATATGGTATTTGATCGGCGGGCTGCTGCTGATATTGTTTATGGTCTTTCTGGGCTTTGTGATCAACGTATTTGGTGTGATCATCGGCCTGATACTGCTGCTGATCTACGTGATCGCTTCTGTGAAGTTTATACTGAAAAAAGCTGCGGCGATAAGAGAAATATCCATTGGCGTGGAAAAAATAAAAGACGGTGATCTGACATACCCCATCCGCAAGGGCGGCGGCGTTGACCTTGACAAGATCGCGACGGGCATTGAGCACATTGCGGAGGGGCTCGACGCGGCGGTGCAGCACGAGGTGAAATCCGAACGCATGAAAACGGAGCTTATTACCAATGTGTCGCACGATATCAAGACACCACTTACGTCTATTCTGACGTATATCGACCTGTTGAAAAAAGAGGGGTTAAGCAGCCCGAACGGCCCAAAATATCTGGATGTGCTGGATATGAAATCCAAGAGGTTGAAATCTTTGACGGACGACCTTTTTGAAGCGGCTAAGGCAACGAGCGGTGACATGAATGTTGAAATGACGCGCATCGAGCTCATACAGTTCATGGAGCAGGCGCTGGGGGAACTATCTGACAAGATCGACGCTTCGGGGCTGATGTTTGTAAGTGAGATGCCCGACGAGAAGATGTATGTGAGCGCAGACGGAAGGCTACTGTGGCGCGTGATTGGTAATGTGTTGGAAAATGCACTCAAGTATGCGGCGGACAGCTCGCGCGTGTATATCACCATCAAGCGCGTATTGCACAACGTTTGTATCGTCGTTAAGAACGTATCGCGCGACGAGCTCAATATGACGGAAGAAGAGCTGATGGAGCGCTTTAAGCGCGGCGATGAATCGCGGCATACGGAGGGCTCCGGTCTGGGGCTTTCGATCGCGAGGAACTTTATGCAGCTGATGAACGGGCTGTTTTCTATCGAGATCGACGGCGATCTCTTTAAAGTGATCATCTCGTTCCCGGAATACCGCGAGGTACAGAGCGACGACGGGGAAGCACCGGAAGCAGAATAAATACGATAAGAAAAGCGCTGTCTTTGCAGGCAGCGCTTTTTTGTTAGTCATTTTTTGCCGATAAATTTGCGCAGTTGTTTTAGCTTTTTATCTGACGGCGGCATATAGCGTATGGGGAGGTCTATGGTGCTTGACTTGTGCAGGATGCTTTTTGCATGCGAAAAGGTATCGAAGCTGTCCGCCCCGTGGTATTTGCCCATGCCGGAATTGCCCACGCCGCCAAACGGCATACGCGAGGTGGCGAGCTGTACGACCACATCGTTAACACAGCCGCCGCCGTAGGGAACCGTGGTGAGCACCTTATCCACTGCCGCGCGGTTTGTGGAAAACAGATAGAGCGCGAGCGGACGGGGGTGCGAACGGATCAGCGAAAGCATGTCATCAAAATTGCTGTATGTGAGGACGGGCAACAAGGGGCCGAAAATCTCTTCGTTCATGACGGGCAGATCGTATGTTGCATGGTCGATGATCGTCGGCTCTATACTGTTTGTTTGCGCATCGGTGCGCCCGCCGCAATAGACTTCCGTACCGTCCATCAGGACAGACAACCGATTAAAGTGCTTTTGGTTGATGATCTTTGGAAGGTAACCGCACGAGAGGGGATCGTCCGTATAGTACTGCCGGATACTTTCCTTTAAATGGGACAGAAGCTCGTCCTTTACGGATTCGTGTACAAACAAATGATTGGGCGCGACGCATGTCTGCCCGGCGTTTAGGAACTTGCCCCAGGCGATGCGCTTTGCCGCAATGGCGAGATTGGCTGTATTATCGACGATGCACGGGCTTTGTCCGCCCAGCTCCAGCGTCACGGGCGTTACAAACTGCGACGCGCTCTGCATCACCAGCTTGCCGACCGTTACGCCACCCGTAAAAAAGATATAATCGAACTTTTGCTTTAAAAGATCTTGATTTGCCTCGCGTCCGCCCAGCATGACGGTGATATACTCGGGCGGAAAAACGGAGCCTAAGATGTCCGCCATCACCTGAGACGTGTTGCGCGAATAATCCGACGGTTTCAAAATGACGGTGTTGCCTGCGGCGATCGCGCCTGCGAGCGGCTCTATCGTCAGTTGGAACGGATAGTTCCACGGCGACATGATGAGCACCACGCCGTAGGGTTCCTTGCGTACAAAGCTTTTGGAGGGGAACTGTGCAAGAGGCGTGCGTACGCGCCGCGGCTTCATCAGGCGCTTTAAGTGCTTGATTTGGTAGGTGATCTCGTCTACGACCAGACCGATCTCTGTTTCGAAGGCCTCAAAATAGCTCTTATGAAGATCGGCATTGAGCGCCTCGCATATTTTTGCTTCGTTGCTGACCACGGCATCGCGCAAGCGATGTAAGGCCTGCAAACGGAAATTGTACGAACGCGTGGTATTCGATTCGAAATATTCCCGCTGTGCTAAAATGATCTCGGCGGCATTTTTCATTTTTTTCACCTCGGATTTTTTAATCTGATACATTATATATAACGGATTTACATAAAAGTAAACGGAAAGAAAAAGTCCCGCATTTAAAAAAAACGGTTTCATGATAAGAGGAAGGGTGTATAATTGATTAACGGGCTTTTGGCCCAGTGAATGATTGGGAGGTCATAAAAAATGGTTAAGTATGTATGTCAGGTATGTGGTTACACAGCAGAGGGCGAGCGCCCGGCAAAATGCCCGCAGTGCGGCGCGGACGGTGCGAAATTCGATGAGTTTTCCGGCGAACGCGTTTGGGCGGACGAACATAAGATCGGCGTGGCGCAAGGCCTTGACGAAGAAGTGGTACAGGGTTTAAGAGAAAACTTCATGGGCGAATGCACGGAAGTGGGCATGTACCTTGCGATGGCGCGCCAGGCTGACCGCGAAGGGTATCCGGAAGTAGCGGAAACGTACAAGAGAGCCGCTTTTGAAGAAGCGGAGCATGCTGCGAAGTTTGCGGAGCTTCTTGGCGAGGTCGTCTATGCGGATACGAAAAAGAACCTGCAGCTGCGCGCTGACGCGGAATGCGGCGCTACAGCAGGTAAGCTTGCGCTTGCGAAACGCGCGAAAGAGCTTGGCTACGACGCGATCCATGATACGGTTCATGAGATGGCAAAGGACGAGGCACGCCACGGCTGCGCGTTCCAGGGTCTTCTTGACAGAGTGGTCAAATAAAAAACATTATAAAAACACGGTTGGGCGACCATCCGTGTTTTTTTATGCCCACAGATATGGTATAGTAAAAAGAGCAAATGAAACAGGGTGGTGCGAAATGATCAAACAAGGACAGCTCGATGCGTTAAAGGAAGAATTTAAAGAACTGCTGCTCGGTACAAAGCGCGAAAACATGCAGGAGCTGCTTAGCTGGCTGGAGACGGAAACGGATTTTTATACCGCGCCCGCGAGTGCGAGCAACCACGGAGACTTTGAGGGCGGTCTGCTGGTGCACAGCATGAACGTTTATAAGATACTCAACAATTTCAACAAAATGATCAAGTGTGAGCGAGAGGATTCGCTCGTGATCGCGGGTCTGCTGCACGACGTATGTAAGGTGAACATGTACCAGAAGGGCGTGCGCAACGTGAAAACGCCGGGGAAAAAGGAATGGACGGAAAAGGAAATATATGTGATCGAGGATTCGCTGCCCATTGGGCATGGGGAAAAGTCGGTGTACCTGCTGATGCGCCATATCAGGCTGACGGATGAGGAAGCAATCGCCATCCGCTGGCATATGGGCGGTTATGACGACGCGGCACGCAGCTATATCGGCGGACGCACACAGTCAAACGCATATGGGACATACAAGCTTGCGCCCGCGCTTGCAATCGCGGATATGTACGCGACCTATTTTGTAGATTAGGAAGAATAAAAAAAGACTGACGAAAGACTGACGATAGCGTCAGTCTTTTTTTATGATTGATTTATTCCGCACCCAGCGCCGCCATAGTGATATAGTTGTACGGCTGGTTGAAGTGCGGCAGGAAGAAGATATCGAGCAGCTTTAGCTTGTCGATGGTCACACCTTCTTCGATGGCCAGCGAGAACATATGGATACCCATTGCAATGTCCTCATAAGACGCGATCTGCGTGCCCACGATGCGGCGCGTGCTCTTTTCGTAGATGATACGGATCTTGACGCGGTGGTTATCGTCGATAAAGGCCGGTTTCTGTAAGTCCTCGTAGTCGGTATACAGCACCTCCATGCCCGCTTTTTCAGCAGCCTTCAGGTTAAGGCCTGTTGAAACCATATGGTATCCGTAGATGCTGATGCCGTTGGAGCCTTGTACGCCGATGGATTCGAGCGCCGTACCGCATACGTTATGCGCAGCGACGATACCGCTTCGCACAGCGTTTGTCGCAAGTGCGATATAGGATGGCGCGCGCAGCGCGTTGCTGTAAACTGTTGCACAGTCGCCCACCGCATAAACGTCCTTCATGCTTGTCTGCTGGTGCTTGTCGACAAGGATCGCGCCGTTTGAGAATAGCTCGAGACTGCCTTTGGCAAGGTTGTTATTTGGTACAAAACCAATCGCCAATATAACAAGTTCTGCCGCGTATTCGCCTTTGTCCGTTACAAGTGAAGACACCTTGCCTTCGCCCTTGAGCTCTTTGACGATCTCGCCAAAATGAAGGTCGATACCGTTATCCGCAAGTACCTTGTCCATGTCCTGCGTGAACCACGGATCGTAGTAACCGGACAGGGAGGTATCCTGCGCTTCGAACAGCATGGCGTTTTTGCCGCGGCGGCGTACCGCCTCGGCGATCTCTACGCCGATGTAGCCCGCGCCTACGACGGCAACGTTGCGGATGCTTTCGTCGTCTAACGCCTGATTGATCTTTTCGCCGTCCTGAAACAGCTTGACCACGTCAACGTTTTCAAGCTCCAGCCCGGAAATTTTGGGGATGATAGGCAGGGAACCCGTCGCCAGGATCAGCTTGTCGTACCCTTCCACGATCTGTTCGCCGCATTTGGTCTGTGCGTGTACCTTTTTACCTGCAAAGTCTATGCTCGAGACCTCTGTCTCCATATAGACTTTGGCATGCTTTTGCTTGAATACGTCCTGCGAACAGTAAAAAAGGCCTTCCGTGCCGTTGATCTGCCGTCCGACCCAAAGCGCCGTACCACAGCCGAGATAGCTGATGTTTGAGTTGCGGTCAATGATGACCAGTTCTTCGTCCGGATAATTGTCGAGGATGGTGTTCGCCGCCGCGGTGCCCGCGTGGTTTGCCCCGACCAATACAATTTTACCCATGTCATATACCCTCGCTTTCGTTCATGTGTTTTGATAGGTTTGTTATTAGGTAGTATATAAACAAAACGCCGGAACATTAACCGGACACAAAAAAAATATTGCGGTTTTTGATTGACAGACAAAAAATATTGATATATAATACTAATTAAGAATTGATATCAATAAGGAAATTTGAAATGGAAACAAGGAATACATTCCAAAAAAATATGATCATGGAGCAGGTGCGCAGGCTGCCTCACCCAACGGCGGAGGAAGTATACGACGCGGTCGCAAAGATCCATCCGGCGATCAGCAAGGCGACGGTATACAGGAATCTGGGTGCCATGAGTGAGAGCGGGCTTATTTCCCGCGTGAAGATACCGGACGGGGCTGACAGGTTTGATAAGACGCTTAGCAAGCATTACCACATTCGCTGTAAAGAATGCGGCGGGGTATACGACGTGGATATGCCGTACTTCGAGGGGCTGGAAAACGAGGTTACGGATACCCATGGTTTTGAGATCGACAGTCATGAGATTGTATTTGTCGGGGTTTGTCCCGATTGCAAAATAAAGAAAAGAGGTATGTGAAAATGGCAAATTTAAAAGGAACGAAAACAGAACAGAACTTACAGTCGGCTTTTGCGGGGGAATCGCAGGCGAGAAACAAGTACACCTATTATGCGGCGAAGGCCAGAAAAGAAGGGTACAATCAGATCGCTGATATTTTTGAAGAAACGGCGTTCAATGAAAAAGAACATGCGAAAATCTGGTTCAAGCTTTTGCATGAAGACGATATCCCGGATACGGCTACCAATTTAAAGGATGCGGCTGACGGCGAAAACTATGAATGGACGGATATGTACGACACGTTTGCAAAGGAAGCAAAGGAAGAAGGCTTTGACAAGATCGCGTTTTTGTTTGAGCTGGTCGGCAAGATCGAAAAGAAGCATGAGGAGAGATACCGCAAGCTGGCGGAGAATCTCGAGAGCGGATACATCTTCTCGCGCGACGGCGACATGGTATGGCAGTGCGCAAATTGCGGTCATGTTGTGATCGGCAAAAAAGCGCCGCAGATCTGCCCTGTATGTGCGCATCCGCAGGCGTATTTCCAGATCAAAGCAGAAAATTATTAATCGTATCAGGAAAGAGGGGTGAGGGGAATGGCGCAGTATGTTTGCGCGTTGTGCGGCAATACCTATGACGAGGAAGCCGAAGGCGTTTTGTTTGCAGACTTGGCAGATGATTGGGAGTGCCCGGTGTGTATGGGGCCGAAGGCTATGTACAAGACAGAGGAAGCATCGCAGGCGCCTGCTGTTGTGCGCGACGTTCCCGCCCCCAAAAAGGAAGCGAATCCACTTGCGTGGCCGGAGGAGCTGGTGCACCATGACGGCGGACTGTTAGACGAGATACACACCCTGGCGGAAACAGGGGAGTCTGTCACAGAACCTATGAATACGCAGATGGGAGTACCGGGCTTTGACGAAATCGTTGTGCTCGGAGCGCAGCTTTCCCGTCCACCGCTTTTGGAGGACGAACCAGTCAGCTTAAAAACGGTCATTGGCAAACGCGCAAAAAAACCAATGGAGTTGCAAAGTCCCATCTATGTTTCGCACATGAGCTTTGGAGCGCTTTCCAAGGAAACAAAAATTGCGCTTGCAAAGGGAAGCGCTATGGCGAATACGGCAATATGCAGCGGTGAGGGCGGCATACTGCCGGAGGAAAAGCAAGAAGCATACAAGTATATCTTTGAATATGTGCCAAATCTCTACAGTGTAACGGACGAAAACCTAAAGCAGGCGGACGCGATAGAGATCAAGATCGGACAGGGTACGAAGCCCGGGATGGGCGGACACCTGCCGGGCGACAAGGTAGGCCCGGAGATCGCGGAGATACGCCACAAACCAGTGGGCGAGGATATTTTGAGCCCGTCGCGCTTTGCGTGTATCAACACGCCGGACGACTTGAAGAAGCTGGTAGAGGAGCTACGCGAGCGGAGCGAAGGCCGGCCGGTCGGCGTGAAGATCGCGGCGGGGCATATCGAAAAAGATTTGGCGTTCCTTTTGCCCGCAAAGCCTGATTTTGTGACGGTGGACGGACGCGGCGGAGCGACGGGAAGCTCTCCTAAGTTCTTAAAGGACGCAAGCAGCATACCGACGGTCTATGCCCTTTACCGCGCAAAGAAGTTTATCAAAGAAAGCGGTCTTGACATCGATCTTGTGATCACAGGGGGGCTTCGGACAAGCCGGGACTTTGTAAAGGCGATCGCCATGGGGGCGGACGCTGTTGCGGTTGCGTCGGGCGCGCTCATCGCGCTTGGGTGCCAGCGGTACCGCGTATGCCACAAGGGAAACTGCCCGATGGGCATTGCGACACAAGACCCTGAGCTGCGCAAGCGGCTGGCTGTTGATAAAGGGGCGCAGCGGGTGGCGAATTATTTGAACGTTTCGGCAGAGGAGCTGCGTGCTTTTACACGGTGCATGGGTTATTGCGACGTTCATTCGCTGTCGGTAGACGATATCGAGACGATGAGCTCGGAAATATCCTCCCACACGAACATTCGGCACGTATAACGGAAGCCATATATCATACAAAAAAGGCTGTCCTGTTTTAAAACAGGACAGCTTTTTTCTATTTCTTCTGCAAGAGCTTTGCCTGTGTTTCCAACAGCTCTTTTGCGATGGTGACGAGCAGTTTTTGCGTCTCGGGCCGAAGCTGCTCGAAGACATCTATGAATTCGCGGTCATAACACGTCGTAACAAACATTTCACCCGCGCCGGTGCGCAGCCATTTTTCATTTACATGGAATTCAGAACAAATTAGCTTGACATGTTTGTCACCAAAGCTGCGCCGTCCGACCTCGATCATTGCGAGGGTGGACTGGCTCAAGCCAAGCCGCTTTGCAAATTCAATTTGGTTCAGGCCAACAGCCCGACGGATTTCTTTGATTCTTCTATACACACTGATAACCCTTTCCAGCCTGTGTAATTAAATATTATCACAAAACTTAACCGCGCACAAATCAAAAAGCAAACGAAGATACGTATAACGAATAAAAACGCAATCTTACGATTAATTACAAATGAATTAAAATAGTTTGACTTTTAATTAAATTGTGATAAAATAGCAGTGTAATGTATGGTTTGATAAAGGGGAACGTGTATGGATGGCAGGAGATATCTGCGAAAAGAAATGATGAAAATCTATCACCGGCTCAATATCACAAACAAATTAAAGCTGCTTTCGTATGCAAAACTTGCACTTCATTGCAAGGAGGAGGAAAAAAACAAGGCGGCTTCCCAAAAGAGTTCATTTTATCAATAAAGTCACGATATTAAAGCTTATGAGGAGGAAAAAATGAAAAAGAAAATAATTGCGTTACTGGTAGCGGCACTTATGATCGTTACGATGCTGCCCGCAGTGGCGATGGCGACGGAAGGCGGGGGTGGTGAACCGTCAACGGTTTCCTTTGCGGCAGCGACGGGAGACATGCTCGGTGTGGATGCATCCGCATTGATGACGGGCATGGGGTTTGGCGTTAACAGTGAAAACCCGAAGCAGTTTGATGTAACGGGAACGCTGCATTATACCAGTGATTATACGGGGTTCAGTTCCAATGAGGCGGAGCAGAGCGGCTACTACCTCGCATTTGTGCTGAGCGGGGCGAAGCAGGAAGACGACATTACGTTCTGGGGAACGGGCGCCCATGTCGCGCTCGATAAAAACGATATGACGGGCATCGTTTTTATGGGAAACGATACAAGCGTACATAAATCGATTTCTGTACAGATCAATCAGGATGTTTATACGCTTGATACATCAGCTGTGACTTTGGAGACGCAGGTCACTCCGGAACCGTTGATCGCAAACCAAAAAGTATATTTTGTTGATGAAAGCAACTATGCGGAGCTGGGTGAGGATGACGGCGTGTTTGACCCCGACCACAACGACTTACCGTGGCTGGAAACGACGTTTGACATTAATAAGGCCGAGGTCAAGAACCCGACAGCATTCAAAATCGAAGTAAAGATCGAAAATGCAAATATTTCAAAGGATACGCAGGACAAAGAAAATGCCGTACCGGCAGGGAATGTTTATGCCGATGGATCGGCGACGTTTACGCGTACTGTTGATCTTGTTGATCTGACGCAGCGGACAGGCTGGGCGGAAGCGACAGATACTTTTGCGTTCAAGCGTAATTTTGCGATCGGCGGACAGGTGTTCGACGGCCATGACGATTTCCTGGGCATCGCGAAGGAGAAGCAGGAAAGCGCATATAAGGTGACTGTTACGGCGACGGACGGTGTGGATGGTGAAACGCTGGCGCTTGACGCTGTGAGCGCGACATATGAAGCGCCTAAGCCGGTGCCTGTATCGATTGCGGCAGCAACGGGTGACATGCTCGGAAAAGATGCGACAGACCTGATGGACGGCGTTACATTTACAAAAGTGGCAGAAGCAGACCAGTTCAATGTAACGGGCACGCTTAACTATGTCAGCGATTATACAGGTTTCAGCTCCAACGAAGCCGAGCAGAGCGGATATTATCTCGCGTTCACCTTAAGCGGTGCGAAAGCGGAAGACGACATCACGTTCTGGGGAACAGGGAGCCCTGTCGCGCTCGATAAGAACGACATGACGGGTATCGTATATATGGGCAAGGACAAAGACGTGCATAAAGCGGTTTCTGTGAAAATAAACGATAAGACGTATACGCTCAACACGGACGGGCTTGTGTTGGCTCCGCAGCCGGTCAAGAATCCGCTGATTGCGAACCAGAAGCTGCACTTTGTGGACGAGAGCAATTACGCGGAAGAATTCGATCCGGACAACCATGATCTGCCGTGGGTAGAGACTTCGTTCGTGATCTACAAGAGCGAGATCAAAGACCCGACGAATTTTAAATATACGGTAAAGGTTGAAAATGACAAGATCGCTGCGGATACGAAGGACAAGGACGGAAACCTGCCTGCGGGCAACACATACGCAGCGGGAAGCGCTACGTTTGAAAGAACGTTTGACCTGACACAAAGCAGGGCATGGACGGACGAAACGCGTGAGACGATCAAGTTCACCTTCAACGCGGCAATGGGCGCGCAGGTGTTTGACGGACATGACGATTTCCTCGGCATCGACAAAGCGAACCAGCAGGGCGACTATAAGGTAACCGTCACGGCACAGGACGGCAGCGGCGAATCGCTGGCGCTGGATGCGATGAGCGCGACCTATGGCGGCAGCGAGCTGAAACCCAAACCGGCAGACCCGGGCAAGGAAGTGGAAATTTCCGCACCTGACGCGAGCACAGGCGAGCAGTATATCTCAGGCGGCGGCATTGGCGACGGTACGGCGGGCGGCGCAGTGAAGGCACAGGATATTGCAACGCTGTTCGATAATCCGGGCGGCGCGATCACAGTGACAGACTCGGCGGGGAACGAGCTTGCTGCAACAGACAACGTGGGGACAGGCTGTGTTATCCAACTGAAAAACGGCGAAGGCGTATTCCAGGAAGTGCTCGTTGTTGTCAAGGGCGACGTAACAGGGCGCGGTGTGGTAGATTCTACAGACCTGATGGATATCGTAGGCCACATCAGAGGAACGAGCACGCTTAGCGGTGCGTTCTTAAAAGCGGCTAACACCACAGGCAGCGCAAACGACGCGATCACGTCGGCAGACCTGATGGACGTTGTCGTACTGGTTAAAGGAAATCACTAAGACATTCATGTGAATAAGATATTTGGAGGACACGAAAGAATGAAAAAATCAAAAAAAGCATTGATGATCATTGCGGCGGTACTGTCGATCGTAATGATCATGGGGATATCTTCCATAGCGTTTGCAGCGGACGCAGCGTCTTTTACAGCAGGCGTAAGCGGGCCGACATCCGTAAAGCAGGGCGACACAGTGCAGTATAAGGTCACGTTCACGGTGAATTCCGGCGAGGGTATGGGCGCGTTTGACGCGGCTGTATCTACAAGCGGATTATCTGTACAGTCAGCCAGCGTTACATCGGGGCAGAGCTTTTTTACAGCCTCGTGCGACGCAAGCAACATCGTTTTGGCAAATGACACGAACGTTGTAAACGCGGGCGGCAGTGTGACGATAACCTATACGGCTAAAGTAACGGCACAGCCGGGCGGGGCGGTGAGCTTTGGTATCTCCGGCGTGCACGGCGGCGGCAGGGTAGCGGGCGTGGCCACACCGGCGACGTATACAGGCGGTTCCCCGTCCGTTTCAGGAACGGTAGCAACAGACCCGGTTCCGCCGACAGACGAACCGGCACCGCCGACAGACGAACCGGCACCGCCGACCGATCAGCCTACTGACCAGCCGACGAGCGACCCGACCGCGCAGCCTTCCGCTTCCGCATCGGCAAAGGCGGACGACCTGGACGACGTTCCGAAGACGGGTGACACATCCATGCCTGTATGGCCGTTCGTGGCGATGGGTATCGCAGCGGCAGGCGTGCTTGCTTTTGCAGTAGGCAAGAAGGCGCATTCCAAGTAAGACATTCAGAAAACATATAAGCGCAGGGCGGGGATTCCCCGCCTTGCTTGCTTTTGCGGAGAAAGAGATGGACAAAAAAGAAAACGAACAATACAAACGGAAAATCGGCGAAGAACAGGGAAGAAACGAAGTGGGGGCGGAGGATTCGCACGGTAAGGCTGCAGGCGGCGTTATTGCTTTTTTGAAGCGATGGAAGTGGCTGGTGGCGGTATGTGCCGCCGCGGTGTGCCTGGCGATCGTCATACCGCTCTTGACACAGCCAAAGCCGCTGCCCCCGTCGCCTATTGCGGAGGGAACAAGCACCCCTACGCCTGTTGTGAGCGCATCCCCCAGCCCGTCTCCTTCCCCAAGCGAAAAACAGATGCTGCCGGATATGGCAAAGCTGTATGTGCAGAACCCGGATCTGGCAGGATGGCTCAAGATCGGGGGAACGGTGGTCGATTATCCGGTGATGTTCACGCCGGAAGACGGGGAATATTATTTGTATCGAAATTTCCAAAAAGAGGAAGACCCGAGCAAGGAAGGCTGTCTGTTTATCGATAAAAATTGCACGCTTGAGCCGCGAAGCACGAACCTGCTCGTACACGGGCACAATATGAAAAACGGGTCGATGTTCCACACGCTGCTCGAGTATCAGGACGAGGCATATTATAAGGAACATAAGACCATACGGTTTGATACGCTTTACGAGGAAGGGGAATATGAGATCGTATCCGTATTCCTATCGAAGATATACAAAAAAAGCGAGACGGATGTATTCAAATTCTACCAGTTTTATGATGCGGCGAATCGGAAACAGTTTGATGATTTTATCAGTAACTGTAAGGAACTGGAGCTTTATGACACGGGGGTCGTGCCCGCATATGGTGACGAGCTGCTGACGCTTTCTACCTGCGAATATTCTGAGGAGAACGGCAGGATCGTTGTGGTAGCGCGAAAAGCAAAGGCGGATACGGCTGGTGCTGATGGTGGATTTTAGCGGCAGCGTCAAAAGAAATTGTTTAAAGACCGGAGAAAATCTCCGGTCTTTTTTGATTGTCAAGAGGCTCGCGCTATGGTATCTTAGAGATGACAAATAAACACGTGAAAAGGGTGGTTGAATATGAATATCAAGGGAATGTCTAATTACAAGAAAAGACTGATTGGGGGAATGATCCTATACGGCATCTTGTCGCTGGGGGTGATCCCCATTTTTACGCTTTATATGGGCACGCAGGATAATATCCTGAACGTCTCTATGTCTGCGATGGGAAATACGAGTACATCGATGCATATACTATTTGTCGTTTGGACGCTGATCTTCTGCGGCTATTTCGCCAGCTTTATGGGGTATTTGCTGATGCTCACCAAAAACACGCATTCCAAGATCCGCGGCTTCGTTACGTTTGCGACGGTGGTGCTGATCGTGGGCAATATTTTCCCCTTCCTGCCGGAGACGCTGCCGGGGTTTGCGGAAATGCACAACCTGTTCGCGCAGATATCGTCCGTTTCCCTTGCTGTTACGCTGATGCTGTTCACGCTCACGCTGCGCAATCATTATTCGGTATTATTCAAGAAAGCACTGGTGTTCGTGCTCATCATCTGGGCGATGCTCATTGCCCTGATGGCGATTTTCGGCACAAAGAGCATCACGGAGATGTCGGGCATCATTGTAGCGGGTGTTTTCCTGTTCTGCGTGCTCACATGGCTTTTCAAAGAAGATGCATTTGATCCGGTGCAGTCGCTGAAGGAAAAGGACGTACTGGAAACAAAGGAAGCGGCGGACAAGCTTGAAAAACGTGTGATGCAGGCAAAGAAGGAATACCTGAAGTTGGAGGCGGAAGCGCGTCGTGCCCGCATCACAGCGGATGAAGTGGCTAAGATCGCAAAACATCATAAGGCGGAAGAAAAATGAAGCTCATTTCATGGAATGTAAACGGTCTGCGGGCTGCCGCGGGCAAAGGATTTTTGGAATATCTGCACGCAAGCGGCGCGGATGTGCTGTGCGTGCAGGAAACGAAAATGCAAAAAGGACAGGCGGAGTTTGATTTCAAGGACTATGACGAATACTGGAACAGCGCGGACAAAAAAGGCTATTCCGGGACGGCTGTGTTCAGCAAAATAAAGCCGCTTTCCGTAAGCTATGATTTTGACGTGGAGGAGCACAGCCACGAGGGGCGCGTGATTACGCTGGAATTTGAAGATTTTTATCTGGTGAATGTTTATACGCCCAATTCGGGCGAAGGCTTGAAGCGCCTTGATTACCGTCTTGTGTGGGACGACGATTTCCGCGCCTACCTTTTGTCTTTGAAGGCGAAGAAGGGTGTTGTGGTGTGTGGGGATCTAAACGTAGCACATACGGAGATCGACCTGAAGAATCCGAAAACCAATGTGAAGAACGCAGGCTTTACGCCGCAGGAGCGCGAGAAAATGACGGAGCTTTTGGCGGCGGGGTTTGTGGATTCGTTCCGCTATTTGCATCCTGACGAGACGGGACGCTACAGCTGGTGGTCTTACCGCTTCAACGCGCGGGCGAACAACGCTGGCTGGCGCATCGACTATTTTGTCGTATCGGAGGATATGAAGGACAGGATCGAGGAGGCGGAGATATATGCAGATGTGATGGGAAGTGATCATTGCCCGGTAGGGCTGGTAATAAAGTAAAGGAGAAAAGAACGATGATGACAACAAAGATCAAAGGGCCGATCAATTCGGGCGAAATTGATTTTTCGGAATATCCCAGTGTGGATGGGGAGCTTCTGGACAGGATCGAAAATGTGCTTGGAATGGCCACGCAGCGAGGACTTGACGCTTTGATCGTCTATGGAGACAGGGAGCATTTTTCAAACCTCGAATACCTGACGAAATACGACCCGCGTTTTGAAGAAGCGCTGCTTGTACTGATTCCCGGTTGTACGCCGCAGTTGGTGGTGGCGCTTGAAGGAAAAGATTATTCACATATCATTCCCTATGAGGTGCGGCGCCATGTGTACACGGATTTTGGACTGGAAGGCCAGCCGTCGGATGGGAAATGTATCGGGAACGTGCTGCGTGACTGCGGTATCCGCAAGGGCATGAAAACAGGACTTGCTGGCTGGAAGGCATATGCTGACGAATCGATTTTGGATGTGCCGCATTACATCGTACAAGCGATCTCGCAGGTAACGGGAGAATATATAGTTAACACGTGTAACCTATTTACGGACAGCAAGTACGGTGTCCGCAACACATTGAGCGCGAAAGAGATCGTGCAGGCGGAGATCATGAATACGATCGCGTCACGGCAGGTTTATGCGGCGGTGAGGGGGTTTAGGCCGGGCATATCGGAGGCGGAAGCAGCACATGCTTTTGGTATCGGCGCGCAGCCGATGATGACTTACCCCGCCATGAGCTTTGGTGAGAAGAACGCGGGCATGGGGCTTGCGAGCTCGACATACGATACATTTCTACACGAAGGAGATATCGTATCCGTCGGCATCGGCTACCGTATGGCGATGATCCACAGAAGCGCGTTTTTTGTTAAAAACGAACAGGAACTTGCAGCATGCACACAGGGCAAGGGAAGCGCTTTTTATGAGCAGTACTTCAAGCTGGTGACAAAATGGTATGAGGCGGTCGGCATTGGCCAAACGGGCGGTGATATCTACCATGCGGTCGGGGCGCTGCGCGACGACATGGGGATTATGCTCAATATGGGGCACCAGATCCATACCAACGAATGGATCAACAGTATTTTCTTTGAGGGCTCGCAGCAAGTGATCCGTTCTGGCATGGCCATCCAGTGCGACATCATTGCCGGAGCGGCGCAGCCGTTTATGAGCGCGCATATTGAGGACGGCATCATCATTGCGGATGAGGCATTGCGCGCGCAGATCAAAGAAATGGCGCCGCAGGCGTACGGGCGCATGCAAAACCGCAGGGCATTTATGCAGGATGTATTGAAGATCGACGTAGCGGAGGAAATATTGCCAACTTCTGACATCCAGGGCATGATGTTCTTATATCTGGCGGAGCATGATACGATCGTGACCAACTGACGATAAAC
Organism: Christensenella sp.; assembly: GCF_034927525.1. Classification (NCBI taxonomy): domain Bacteria; kingdom Bacillati; phylum Bacillota; class Clostridia; order Christensenellales; family Christensenellaceae; genus Christensenella; species Christensenella sp. Next base: position 3,904 of record NZ_JAYFPU010000101.1, on the reverse strand, counting down.
AAGAAAACGGCGGCTGAGGAGCCGCTGTTTTTTTGTGCGGAATTTCTTCATATAGTCTTAAGAAAGTGTTTATCAGGCTGTAAAACACTTTCCTTTTTCCCGTATTATAATGAAAACAACAAAGCACGGGAGGATGATAGATATGAAAAAGGTGACTGGAAAAATCGTGGCGTGTGTCGCGGCGATCTCGATCATGATAGGGGTGCTGTGCAGCTGCGCGCCTTTTTACAGCAGGGCGGGAGAGATGATGAGGAACATTACCGAGGTGCGTGATCGTGCGGAGGAAAGAGCGGCGAGTGCGATGGAAGGCGTGGGCGACGTGACAGAGTTGGCAATAGACAGGGGAACGGCAGCGGCAGAGCGTGCGTTTGAGGAGATCGGCGATGCTTTGGAGTGGTCAGACGCTACGGGATGGGCGGAAGCGGACGACACCATGAAGCAATACGAACCCTTTGGCATTACTTATGACGAGGTGAACGGCGAGAACTGGTATAATGGGAAACCGCTGGCAGGGTTATATGACGCAGGCTATAATACGGTTACAAATTCTTCGAACGCCTCCATTGGTAGCTTTGTGGTCATTGAACGCGACCGGACGGGAAAGATCACAGGCGCGTATGAGACGGACAAAGAAAACTTCAAAGAGCTTGCGCATATCGACATATTTGAAAATGGCGAAAAAGGCGCGAGGGAGATGGGATATGACTATGTGCGCGAGGACGCGGGTGTCAAAGGGCTTGATCGGGCAGCATTCACAAAACTGGAAAACGAGCTGCGCGTGAAGTACCGCAACCAGAATGTGTTTGTGGAATGTAAGGATTATGTGTTCTGCTTCAGCAAAGAAGATATGCTGTCGATTAGCTCGTGCTGTTACATGGATACGTCCTCTTATGCGGCGCGGGTATCTATCGACTATCAGCAAAATGAAGGGATTGACCTGAATTTGTTTGACAATGACAAGACGGACGAGATCATCATGGATACGCTGAGGGCTGACGGCAGCAGCGGACAAAGCATAGAGAAGGTAAGTGACGCGATCCGCGAAGCGGTATCAAAGGCTTACGGGATCGACTGGAAATATGTATATGTCGATGTAATGACAGTATAGGGGATACAATAAAAAGGAAACGGCGGCAATCATGCCGCCGTTTTGTATGTTACGTCATTTCCGTCAGAGAAGACCGCGATATCGCCTTTCTGGTCGGTACGCAAGGTTATGATGTTGTCCGCATTGAGCAGATCGGTCGTTTCTTTGTGCGGGTGGCCGTAGTCGTTATCCTTGCCACAGGTGATGACGGCAAGCGCGGGCGTGGTCGCGTCGAGCAGCGCTTCCGTGGTGCCGTTATGCGAGCCGTGATGGCCGATCTTTAATACATCGATATCCATTTCGGTGGCAAACGCCCCTAGCATATCGGCAATCGCTTCTTCCTCCGCGTCACCAGACAAAAGGAAGGAAGTTTCTCCGTATTCCACCAGCAGGACGATACTGGAATTATTGGTCTCATCATATTTTTTGTCCTGCGGATTTAAGACGGTAAAATCGATACCGCCGATCGAAAAGGCATCGCCAGCCGTTACAAAGGTAACGGGCGTTTGCTCTTGTTCGGCAGCTTTCACCATATTGTCGTAGGTTTTGGTTTTGGCAGTTTTGGTGGTGCGGTAGAACGTATCGACAGGGACACCGAGCAATACATCATCCATAGAGCCGATGTGGTCTGCGTCGGGATGCGTCGCTACTGCGGCATCGAGCTTATCGATCCCCAGCGCCTGCAGTGTATCGAGGATGCGCTGTGCGTCGTCGTTTTCGGCAGCATCTATAAGAACGGCATGCCCGTCAGGCGTATGCAGCACCATGCTGTCAGAATTGCCTGTATCGATCACATATAAAATCAGGTCGCTTTGCTTTTGCTCAGGGGTCACAAGCGCGTCAACATTTTGCTGCGCCGTGCCATAGTTGATCGTATTGTTCCAGATGTCGCCTAAGTTGCCTAAAAACGTCCCCTGCGATCCAAACACAAGGAAAAGCGCAAGGATGAGCAGACAAACGAGGGCGATAACGAGCTGGAGTGCCGTTGACTTTCTTCTTCTGGCCATATGTACTCCTTCTATCATTCTAGGAAAGATTATACTATAATAAAGGGTAGAAGACCATACGGGAGAAGTTGATTTTATGACACAGAAGAAAGAACGCGTGATCGTCGGGATGTCCGGCGGGGTGGATTCAGCGGTATCCGCGCTTTTGTTAAAGGAACAGGGATATGACGTCGCGGGCGTATTCATGAAAAACTGGGACGACAGCGACGCGGACGCGGTATGCCCGGCAGAAGCGGACTATGACGACGTGCGCAGCGTGTGCGAGACGATCGGGATACCGTATTATACCGTCAATTTCGAAAACGAATATTGGGAGCGCGTGTTTTCCTATTTTCTGGAAGAATACAAGCGGGGACGTACGCCAAACCCGGACGTGCTGTGCAACAAGGAGATCAAGTTTGCGGCGTTTTTGGATTTTGCAAAAAAGGCGGGCGCGGACTACCTCGCGACAGGGCATTATGCACGGCTTGCGCGTGTGGGCGGGATCACATATTTGAAAAAAGGGCTGGATGCGGGCAAGGATCAGAGCTATTTTCTGTGTATGCTGCGCCAGTCGCAGATCGAGCGCGCGATGTTCCCCATTGGGGATATGCAAAAGGCGAATGTACGCGCTATGGCGGAGCAGGCCGGTCTTTCTATAGCAAAGAAGAAGGATTCGACAGGCATATGCTTTATTGGCGAACGCAAATTCAAAGAATTTTTGCAGACATACCTTCCGGCAAACCCAGGCGACATGAGGACGCTTGACGGCAAGGTCGTGGGCAGGCACGACGGATTGATGTATTATACGCTCGGGCAGCGCCGGGGTCTTGACATTGGCGGGAGCAAGGACGGCAGCGGCGAGCGGTGGTTTGTGGTAGAAAAGGATATGGAGAACAACATACTCGTGGTATCACAGGGAGCGGAGTCGGAGCTGCTTTATTCGCGCGCGCTGGTGATGAGCGGCATGAGCTTTATTTCAGGCGGTGAAGAAAGAAAAGAATTTGACTGCGGCGCAAAAGTGCGGTACCGTCAGAGCGATCAGCAGGCGCACGCAGAGAAACTTGGTGACGGGGTATACCGCGTCAGTTTTTCGGAAAAGCAGAGGGCTGTAACGCCCGGGCAATATTGCGTGCTTTACGACGGAGACATTTGCCTCGGCGGCGGCGTGATTGATGAGGTTATTTTTTGATCATATAAAAGGACAATATGGGGGAGATTGATGATATGCTGAAGACGGATGGAAATACGTTGATTTTATCTCTTGCAGATATTTTGACGGGCAACAAGGTAGAAGGGGAAGCGATCTTAAAGGCGCTGGGGCTGATGTGCAATGGCTTTTCCTTTGATTGCGGAATGGTATATGATGTAAACTTTATGGAACAATTCTGCCTTATGGAACATTATGAAACGTGTGAGATCGCGCTGCGCGAAAAGTTTGAGGGAAATGAGCTGACCAAAAAGGAATGGGTTCGGCTGGCGCAAAAACCAATGTTGCATATGGAGAAAAGTGCGCGCAATACCGTGCTTGAAACAAAGATGTTGGAAATGTATGCAGTCGAATCGTTGATACTGGCTCCGGTGGCGGATGAAAACGGAACGATATACGGAATGGTCGCATTGCTCAATGCAAAACGCAAAGCAACGCTCTCGAGGTCAGATGAAAAGATACTATCAGTATTGTTATCCATGCTTGTTCGTTATACGAGGATCAGGATGTACCAGAGAAAGCTGGATCAGGCGCAAAAGAGCCTCAAAAGCATACTGGATAATACTGGTATTGATATTTATGTCAATGATTTTTACAATCACGATATTCTGTACGTCAATC
>NZ_JAYFPU010000123.1:0-6393 GCF_034927525.1 Christensenella sp. | reverse complement strand
CGCCGCGCCGCAAAATGTCAAACGGCTTGGATTTTCAAAAAATCCTTGCTACAAAACAGGCAAATGTCACGACTGTTATTCAAAAGACCGCATATGCAGCGTGACGACAATCATCGAGGAACCGACAAAGGAACCTTTTGCACGGGAATACCATATCATTTTAGTAGACCAGGATCTGGGTTATTAGCTTTCCGACATCGAAATGAAAACAGGTATCGACGGAACGGCAGCCATGAGCTGCAGCAGTTGCGTAAGTTTTCCCTATCACAAAAATAGGGTGGTTCATACAAATATCATGGAGGTAAGAAAATGAAAAAGATGAGTAAGGTAATGTCAATCGTAGTCGTGCTTGCACTGTGTGTGGCGATGTTTGCCGGATGTACGGCGACCCCGCCGGCGACGGACTCGCAGGCGCCTGCAACAAGCGCGACGACAGACGAACCGCAGTCGCAGGAACCTTCCACAGGGGCTTCGACAGAGGCTTCGCCGGCAGCTGCCGGGAGCGCAGGCTCTCATGAAATTTACACAAAGCTGCCCAATTCTGCATTGTCCGGTGTGATCGATCCGAATATGCCCAGCAGAGCGGATGTAGACAAAGCATGGCCGAAAACGCCCAAAGACCCGAGCAAGATCGTGGTTGGCTGGACAGAGATCAATCAGGACAACGACTGGTTTATCGGCGTGCGGGACGCGGCGGTAGCGCTGTCTGAAAAATACGGATTCCAATTGAATTTTATGAACGCGGATAACGATGTAAATACGCAGAGCCAGCATATCGATACGTTTATTTCGCAGGGCGTTGATATTATCGTCGTTGACGCGATCAACAATGTAGGCCCGGTGGAAGATATCAAACGCGCGGTAGAAGCGGGCATTCCCGTAGTCTGTATCGGGACGGTTCCCGACGACTGCCCGATCCTGACGACAGTGGCGCCCAACGGGTTTGAACTGGGTTTTGAGAGCGGACAGTATATTGCCAAGCAGTACGACCCGAATGAGGAGATCATTTCTTCGCTGATCATCGGCGTGATGGGCTCGTCCGCATCGGAAAGCCGCCTGTGCGGTATGATCTCCGGCGTGCTTTATGAGCGTGCGCAGGCAAAGGGCAAAGCATTTGCTACGGAGCAGGACGCATGGCTGGAAGGCTTCAATGCTTTTTCGAACGTACAACAGAGCGGGACGTACGACAACCCGGATCTGGGCTTCAAGATCGTTGCTTGGGGAACGGGAAACTGGACGGTAGAAGGCGGCCTCGCGGCGGCTGAGGATATCATTACGGCGCATGGCAGCGAAATGAACCTGATCATGCCTGACAATGACTTTATGGCAGTAGGCGCGATCACGGCGCTTAGGAACGCGGGCTTGCAGGATTCTATCAAGATCGGTACGTCGGCTGACGGCACGGTCGAGGGTATGGATATGGTCAAGAGCGGCGAGCTGATTTGCACGGGCGCAATGTCCGGCCCGGAAACAGGTGCGGCAGCAGTCGAGTTCATCAACGATATCTTCAACGAGGGATTCGATCCGTCGAACCTGCCGCTGGGGTCTTACTTCCCGGCGAACATCATCACTGCGGAAAATATCGACGAGTTCTATCCGACGGACAAGACGGGCTTCGATGCGAAGTTCTATAAGACGCCACAGTTTGTTTTCCCCAAGACGATCGACGAGATCAAGGCGGAAGCTGCAAAATAATTAAAGTTACCATGCAGACAGGGACATTCTTTGTTTGAGTGCGGCATGCCGGTTTTGGCATGCCGACCCTGCCTGATTTGCAGCTGTGAAAATTTCATGGTAATAAAAAGTGCATAGCATGGTGAAAATCGTTGATTTGAAAGCCAAAACGCTCCTTAAAATCGGTGCAAGCCATTGACAAATTTGCTGAAAACCTTCATTATTAACATGAAAATGGCAATATTTGGAGGACAGGATGAAGGAACAAAGGAGCGCGGGGAAAAAGGTCAAGCTGACGGATATCGCGGAACGTTCGGGCGTTTCTATCAGCACGGTATCGCGTGTGATCAACAATTCGTATGAGGTGCCGCGCGAAACACGTAAACGTGTCAATGAGGCGATCCGGGAGCTTGGATATGTCGCCAAGCCGAAAAGCGATAAAAAAGGTTCGCAGCTCAACGGCAGCATCGCGCTGATGATGCCGGATATCAAGAATCCGTTCTTTCAGGATCTGACATACAGCATTGAGAAGCTGCTGAAAGAGGCGGGATATGCGATGATTCTGTCGATCTTTGAAAACGATATTCAGACGATCGAGGAATACTGCCGGGAAATGGTGACGAGGAAGGTAGATGGATGTATTTGCATCTGTATGCAGCCTGCCGGAGGCAATTCCTGGTTTTATAAGATGAGCAGGTCGATCCCGACCGTATGTTTTCAGTGTGATGTAGAAGGACTCGATTCGATCATGACGACAGACGGCGACGGCGTGTTTGAGATGGTAGATCATTTGATTGCTCTCGGGCACAGGCGCATCGGGTTTATCGGCTATGCGTGGAACCTTTCGCTGTTTGAACGGCGGTTGGAAGCATACCGCAGGGCGCATGAGGCAAATGGCATCCCTGTGGAAAAAGAACTGCTCGGCTTAAGTGAGGCAAACCTGAAATCAGGATATGATCAGGCGTGCCGGCTGTTGAGCCTGCAGCAGAGACCGACGGCGATCCATTGCCTGAATACCTATACGGCAATGGGCGTTTATATGGCGATACGCGATAACAAGCTGCGTATCCCGGAGGATATCTCCCTCTCGGGCTTTGATGAAGCGCCGGTCACACAGATATTTACACCGCCACTGGCGGTTGTTTCGCAGCCGACACAGTCGATCGCGACAACGGCGATGCGTATGCTTTTGGAGCGGATGAAGGAAGGGATCGATATGCCGCCGCAGGTGGTGACGTTCCCGACGACGGTTATCCTGCGACAATCGGTCGGACCTTGCCCGGAGGGGCAGTCCGGCAAAGAAGAATAGAAAACCAATAAAACAAGCAAACAGTAAGAGAAATTCCGGATCGACTGGTCGTACATCTGGCGTTTTAAAGTACTGTTTTTTTTCAGGAGGTTGCTGATATGAAAGCAGCAATGGCAAGGAAAACAGAAGATGCAATCACATTACATTTGGAAGAAATAGAAAAGCCGGTTCCCGCGGCGGGCGAGGTGCTTGTCAAGGTTTTATATGCGGGGATCTGCGGCACGGATATGCATATTGTGACGGGTCATTACAAAAAAGCGGCGTTTCCGCTGGTGATTGGACACGAATTTGTGGGCGAGGTCGCGGAGGTCGGACCGTTTGCCGAGACAGGGCTACAACTGGGGGAGAAGGTCGCGGTGCACCCGATCAGGACGTGCGGGAAATGCGATGCGTGCCTTGCGGGGATGGAAAATATATGCGAGGAGCTGAGCATTATCGGCTGTCAGGAGAATGGCGGTTTTGCCGAGTATGTGAGCGTTCCGGCGTCTAAGGTGATAAGACTTCCGCAGGATATCGATATGGAGCTGGCGGGGCTACTCGAGCCTCTCGCAATCGCTGTGCACGACGTGCACGCGAGCGGACTGATGATCGGTCAAAACGCCTGCATCATCGGCGGGGGGCCGATCGGGATATTGATCGCACTGGTCGCGAAAAGCGCGGGAGCAAGCGTCGTCGTAAGCGAGATCAACGGCTTCAGGACAGATTTTATCAGGAGTCTAGGTATAGAGGTGATAGACCCGATGCAAACGGACGTTGGCAAAGAGATCGCCAAACGTACGGACGGCAAGGGCGTGGATGTGATTTTTGAGGTGACGGGAAGCAAGGCGGGAGCAGCGATCATGACGCAGCTCGCAAGGCGGGGCGGAACGATTGTGAGCGTAGGCATCCCTTCTGAGGCGCTGCCCATCGATGGGTCGGATGTATTTATGAAGGAACTGCGCATACGCGGCGTGAGGCTGCACCACAAAAGCGATTTTGAACACGCGATCAAAATTCTTGCATCCGGCGAAATCGACGATGCGCTGCGAAAATTTATCACAAAAATATACGACCTGAGCGACGCAGAAGAGGCAATGCGCTACGCGATCGAGGATCAGCAGCACTTCAAGGTGTTATTGAAAATGTAAAAAGACCGGTATGGAGCAGGCAACCGCAACGTTTATTCAAACAATGCGGTTGCTTCTTTCATGTTTTTGATTACTTTTACGGTAAAGGGACAGCGCTTTTCACACGCGCCACAGGAGATACATTCGGAAGCCTTGTGCGCAAGAGCGGCGTACTCTCCCCGCACGGAGTCGGTCATGCCGTGCTGGCGCGCTTCGTCCAAGATGCGTGTGGTTGCGGCTACGTCGATGTGGACGGGGCACGGCAGGCAGTGGTTACAGTACATGCAGGCGCCGTCACGTTCGCCTGATAAATGTTTAAAGATCGCGCTGTAGTCCTTTTGCTCGTCCGTCGCTTCGCAGTATCTGACCGCTTCTTCGATCTCCGCAACGCTGCGCGCGCCGATGAGCACGCTTGCAACAGCGGGACGTGCAAGCGCGTAATGGATGCACTGGTTGACGGTCATGGGCACTTTGAAGGGCGAGCTTTCGGCTTTGAGTAGCCTGCCTGCCCCCAGCGTTTTCATGACGGTGATGCCAACATTCTTTTCCTCGCACAGGCTATACAGCTTGGCGCGGTTGGTGTCGATGGAAATATGGTCTAAGTTCCCAAGCTCGGGATGTTCCATATAATCGATGGTTCCGACCTGATTTAGTACAAGGTCGAACATGGGATTGATGCTGAACATCAATACTTCAAATACGCCGGAGCTGATCATTTCGTGCGCGACGACAGGGTCGTGGGAGCTAACACCCAGCGTACGGAACCGCCCTTGCTTTTTGAGCTCGAGCATATAGTCGACGATGCCGTTTTTCTGCGCGTTCTGCCAGTCTTCCATTTCATCGATATAGTGCAGCATACCGATATCGATATAATCGCTGTCAAGGCGTGTGAAAAGGTCGTCTATGAAAAATTTGCTTTTTTCAAGGTCGCGCGAACGACCGTACTGTCCATTCTCCCACACGGAGCAAATATGTCCCTGCACATATATTTTGTCCCGGCGGTCCTTGATGCCAAGGCCTAAGTTGGTGCGTATATTGGGTTCTGACATAAAGATATCGAGGATATTGACACCCATATCCATTGCTGCGTGCATCGTGTCGACCGTTGTTTCGCGGCTTTCGTCTTCCAGGTATTCTCCTCCGATGCCTACTTCGCTGACGGAAAAACCAGTGCTGCCAAGTTTCCTGTAATTCATGATGATTCCTTTCTTGAGAGAACGTTATTTTCCATTGATCATCTGATCGATCTTTTGCACGGCGGCCTGTGGGTCGCTGATGCCCTGCATGGCGGCTTCCATCGGGCACATCCCGTCGCGTGCAGCGTTTTTGATGGTGGCGGCGGTGGTTTCGCAATCAAACGCGACGCCATGTTTTTCAAATTCTGTTTGCGCGGATACACTCATCAGGTTTGCGTAAGCGTACGCTGCGCCGCCTGCGATGAGGATCATGGCGGCGGCTTTGCCGATTACTTTGTCGCCGACGTATTTGCCTTTTAAATCGTGCTTGCGGGAAAGCTCCCACAGCGGAAGCAGCCGCCTGCCGCAAACGCCGTACAGGCGGGTGTTTTCGTCATAGCAGACGCAGGAGTATGCGCCGCTTTGAATATCCTTTTGTAGCTGTTCTACTATTTGCTGATTCATCAAAATACCTTTCTTATATAAAATACATATAGTCGCCGCCCTGCTTGCTTGCAAGGGCGCTGTCTACGAGTTCGCTTAAATGGACGCTGCGCAGGGTATCGCGCATGGCGGTATCGAGCCTGTCCCACAACAGGGAATCGAGCGCTTCGTTGATGTGCGCTCCTTTGTCGGGCAATGCGGGCTCCGTCTTTTCGAACAGTGTCACCTCGATCGCGTCTAAGATATCGTATGCGGTGATGAGCGATGCTTCGCGGCTCAATTGGTAACCGCCGCCCGAGCCTTTGATGGAACTGACAAGACCGGCCTTTTTGAGCAGGGAAAACACCTGTTCCAAATAGATCTTGGAGATATCCAGATTTTCAGAAATTTTGAGGAGAGTCGCGGATTTGGATGTGCCCGCATGGAACGCGAGATAGATCATCGCGGACAGGCCGTAACGTCCCTTTGCCGATATTTTCATAGTCTTTCTCCTAAATGCACCAATGCATATATGTATTATAGTAAAGAAGGCGTAAAAAAGCAATGAAAGGGGTGTTTTCAAAGGGGGGAAAGGGGTTTATGGATAAACGCACGGCTTTAGAAGTTTACGTAAGGCAGGTGCAATGCTTATACAATGTTTGTTAAAATGGATCATTTGGGTTTAAATAAATAGGGAAAGGGGGAG
>NZ_JAYFPU010000086.1:0-1553 GCF_034927525.1 Christensenella sp. | reverse complement strand
CGATCGCCCCGTCCTTCAAAATAGAAATGCGGTCGCAGTGCCCGAGCAGATATTCGATCTGGTGGGAAATGACTAGAATACACTTTCCTTCCGCGCGGAGCCGGTGCAAAAGACGGAACACATTCTCTATCTCGTAAGAGGTGAGCAGCGCCGTCACTTCGTCTAAAATAATGATCTGGGGATTGCCGATCACCGTGCGTGCAAGCTGGATCAACAGCCGTTCCCCTTCGGAAAGGCCGGTCACCTTTTGGTGCGGATCAAGGCACAGCCCCAGCTCGTCCATGACCGACTGCGCTTCCTTGACCATTTGTTTGCGGCTGGGCATAAAAACACGCCTGCCGTACATGGAGTTTTCTTTGCCCAGGGCAATATTTTCAAAAATCGTCAGGTCAGGGAAAAGTTCGATTTGGTGAAAAGCCATACATATCCCAGCCTTTTGTGAATCGCTACGCGTTTTCAGACGGACAGTCTTCCCGTCAAGCAGCACCTCGCCGCTGTCCGGCTGCGTAATACCTGCGAGGATCTCGGCAAGCGTAGATTTTCCGGCGGCGTTCCCGCCGATGATACCGTGTATTTCACCTTTTTGCGCACAAAAATTAAGATTGCTCAAAACAAGCATATCGTCGAAGCTCTTAGATATGTGATTCATTTGTAATAAAACAGACTCCATCAAAATCCCCTCGCATTGAAGCGCTGTTTGTACGCTGGATCACAAAGATATCTGGTTTAAATCGTAAGAAGTAAAAGCACGGATGCCGTTTTCAGAATAATACTGTTTATAGGCCTCCGGCATTTTGTTGTTGGAAATCACGGTGTTAGCCATGCCAAGGTCGCCCGCCTGCATAAACGCAATGTTGTCAAACTTGGTGTGGTCGACTGCTAAAATCAATTCTTTCGTCTTTTGCGCAATCGTCTTGATGAGCTCTGCTTCATTGGAATCGACAGACGTATAGCCCGCGTTCAGATCGACGCCGCCCACCGTAAAGAAAGCTTTGCTGAAAAAGATGCTTTCAATGCTTTTTGCAAAAATATCACCAAAGGTACAGCAGCGTTCGTGGTTGGCAGTCCCGCCGGCGACAACAAGGTTGATGGCAGGATTTTCAAAGAGCGCATTGACCACATAAAAATTGTTGGTCATAACGTTGATGTTCTTACGCTGCATGAGTTCTTTGGCGATAAAATAACAGGTAGAGCCCGGCCCCAAAAAGACCCATTCTTTTTCCTTGATCAGGCTGGCGGCGATTTTACCGATCTCTTCCTTGTCTTTGTTATATACGATGTTTTTCAAGGAAAGAGCGTCGTTGTCATGGTCTTGCTGGGTAGTGCTTTCATTCAGCACAGCGCCGCCATGCATACGAATGATAAAACCAGTCTTTTCCAGTTGTTCTAAGTCGTTACGGATGGTTACGTCCGAAACATTAAGAAGCGAACTCAATGTGGAAACGTCCACCTGCTTTCGCTCAAATATGATTTTCTTTATTTTTTGTAAACGTTCCGCTTTAAACATACTCTTTAAAATAATCCGGCAGCATTGCTTTAAGCTGCGGATATCC
>NZ_JAYFPU010000034.1:0-21444 GCF_034927525.1 Christensenella sp. | reverse complement strand
CAGCTCAAAGTTATGCTTGATCGCAAGTGCAGAACCCTCCATAAAGGAACGAAGCATATGGTATTTCGTGTGTGAATATCCAAGGCCAAATACCACGCCGCGTGAAATCGGATTCCAGATCGGCGTACGCTCGCCCATATAATAAGGAAGCGTGATCAGACCGTCGCTGCCCACAGGCACTTCGCCCGCCTTGTCGCACAGATACGTGTATGTATTTTGTCCGGTCTGACCTGCGACGATGCCGTCTAAGTCGCCGAATTTTTCTTTGAAATACTGCAGGGAAGACCCGCAGCCGCATGTCGCCACGACCGTGGTGTACATTTTTTCGGAATTCGCAGCATGAATGATCGTAACCAGGTTCCGCGTAAACGTCGGTTCTTCGTGTACAACGCCCATTACGCCCGCGCTGCCCATAACAAGCGACATATCGCCGTCGTCGAGCACTCCGCCCGCGACCCATGCCGCGTTGCAGTCGACAGTACCGGCAATGACCGGCGTGCCTTTTTTCAGGCCTGTACGCTCTGCCGCTTCTGCCGTGACCTCTCCCACCACCTGCTCACATGCCGCAAGCTCGGGAAACTTGTCAGGGTCAAGGCCGATCGTTTCCAGAATGTCCGTATCCCATTTGCGGTTGACGATATCAAACCCGACGCCGATCAGGCTTGCGTTGGAATAGTCCGTTACCGTTTTACCCGTCAGCTTCATGCGCGGATAGTCGGCTGCCGTCTGAAACTTTTTCGCCCGGTTGTAAAGCTCAGGGCGGTTGTTCTTTTCCCACAGCAGCTTGACTGTCGCATAATACGGATCAGATACGTTGCCGCTCGTCGCAAATACACGGTCAGCTCCGATCTTTTCGTTGATATATTCCGCTTCCGCCGTTCCGCGGCGATCCATCCAAAAATGGCTCAAGTTGAGCGCGTTCAAGTTTTCGTCTACCAAAATCGATGCCGGAGAATGTGCACTGATCGCAACGCCCCTGATATCCTTAGCGTCGATCCTCGCTTCCTTGATCGATTCGGCGATACAATCCGCTGTCGTGCTCCAATACTGCTCCGGATCATGCTCCGCCCAGCCCTTGCTGTTTGTCAGCGTCGGATATCCAATATATTTTTTGCCAAGGACGTTGCCTTCCTCGTCGATCACCACCGCCTTGGTCTGGCTCGACCCAATGTCGCATCCTACCAAATAATTGCCCATTTTACTTCATTCCTCCAGCATTTCAGTCTCTATCTTCAGTCGCGTTTTGCGTCGTAATGCATCATCCTGTCGATTTTCGGCGTAGACGGGCCGTCGATGTACTCATAGCTCACCCACATGCCGACAAGCTGCTTTGCAAGCTCGCTGCCGATGACCCGCGCGCCCATACACATGATATGTGCATTGTTGCTCTTGATAGAGCGTTCCGTCGAAAAGCTGTCGTGGCACACCGCAGCACGGATGCCGTGGAATTTGTTTGCCGTCATCGCCATACCGATGCCCGTTCCGCAAATCAGTATGCCTCTCGTTACTTCTTTGTTTATGATCTTGCCTGCCACTGCTGCGGCAACGTCAGGATACATAGCCGGGTCGGTATTATACACACCCACGTCCTCGATCTCATGTCCCATTTCGCTCAGGTGCTTCTTGACCTCTTCTTTTAAGTAAAAACCTGCTTCGTCGCAGCCGATCGCCAGTTTCATTTTTTCTACCTCGTTTATTTTTTGTTGTGGAAGTGATTGAACGCCGCCGTATAGACAGGTACATCCATCATTTCCTTCAGTTCGTCATCAAGCTTCATGACGGAAATAGAAGCCCCCATCATATCAAGCGATGTAAAATAATTCCCAACGTACGAGCGGTGTATTTTAATGCTCTTTTCCTGCATCACATCATAGATACGGTTGAACAAAATGTGCAGCTCCATCAACATGGTGTTGCCAAGGCCGGAAACAAGCACCGCCACTTCTTCTCCCTCGTTAAGAGGCATATCCCGCAAGATCGAATCCAGCATAATGTCCACTGTCGCATCCGCCGTCCGCAGTTTGCACGTGTCAAGGCTCGATGTGCCGTGGTGCCCGACCCCGATCTCCATCGTGCCCGTCTCGATCAGGTAATTCGGCTGTCCTACCATGGGAATGATGCACGACGCAAGACCGACGCTGATGCTTTTGGTGTTGTCGACCGCTTTTTGCGCCACACGGATCACGTCGTCTAAGCCGTACCCGAGCGAAGCTGCAGCACCGCCGACCTTCCACATCAGTATTTCCCCTGCGCTTCCCCGCCGTTTATCCGGGTCAGAAAGTGCAACGTCGTCATTCGCGATCACGCTTTTGACGATGATCCCTTCCTTCTTTACAATTTCTATCGCTTTTTCCACACAGGCGATATCCCGCTCATAGTTCCCATACAGGCAGGCGACCCCTTGTCCTGTGTCCGCATGCCGAAAGGCGATACAAAGGTCTTCTAGGGCGGGCGTCATAAAAATTTCTCCCGCAGCTACCGTATCCAGCATATTCTGGCCAATATAGCCGATGAACGCCGGGTCATGTCCAAAACCGCCGCCTGTAGCAACGCCTACTCTGTTTTTGTCCTGCGCCGACGTGCTCTTTAGTACGCGTTCGCTCTCTGTATATGTCACGATGTCAGGATAGCATTTGACAAATCCCCTGATCGATTCATTCACCATATTGCTTGGATCATTTGCAAATTTTTGCATGTCCGCCTCCGCTTTTCCTTCTGTCCGCCGTTTTACTGTTCTGATATCGCTTTATAAAACGAGATGTACACATCGATTTCCCGTTCGCTGAATTTTTTGTTTTTCCGTCCCAACAGAACGAAGGATTTCAGCGATAGATACGTATGCGTCAGCGAAACATTGCTTAAAAACTCCATTTTCCCTTCCGCTGCCGCACTGATGTGGTTAAACAGGCGTCCGAGGGCAAATTCATCCTGCGTGATCAAGTCGTTAAGATCAATCTTGCTCAGCTCCAGTTCTTCATAGCCATACTCCGCTTCCTTTTCGGCAATGATCTCCTGGATCGCAACATATATCTTGATGAATGTCGTCATGCGAAGATCGTTGCTTCGGTTATATTTCTGGTTGTAGCCTGCCGGATCCCATCCGATCCGCTTGCTGATTTCGGCATTGCTGATCCCATATTTTCCAATCAACAAATTTATCCTGTAATAGATATTCTCAATCAGGTAATCCTTGACTATTTTTTTCAGCGCAATTTCTTCAAACTCAGTCATGAAACACCGCCTTAGGTAATAACGAACCCCGGCTCTTCAAATATAGAAGAACTGTATCAATGCAAAATCATACGATGAATAGTGTTGATGATTCAAAAACAAAATATATGCTTGTTTTTTATGAAATCCTTTTGATGTTCTTATTTTAGCCGCAAACCGATATTTTAACAACGTGTGCATAGGCCATAATGTTAGCTTATTCGCTCATACTTTTACAAAAATCAATTTTTTTAATGCGTTTTTTTACAACATTTTCCATAATTGTTTAAATGTTTATCAGACGCAAGTAAATGGGCTGTCTTTTTTCATGCACGGCCTGCGTTCTGTGTTATAATAAATAAAAAACAACGGAGGATCTAGTAATATGCGTATCAAAGCAGAAGATTCGGCTGTCCTTGTGATAGATTATCAGGAACGCCTTGTGCCCGTCATCCACGACAATACCGCCATCGTCGAAAAGTCCGCCATGCTTCTAAAGGGCGCTCGCGCGCTCGGCCTTCCCTTCATCATGCCCCGCCAATATCCCAAAGGGCTGGGCGATATCGTAGATGAGATCAAAGAGGCCGTGGGCGATTATACCCCATTTGATAAGCTGAGCTTTTCTGCCTGCGGCGAACAGGAAATCATGGATCACATCCGCTCTCTTGGCAAAAAGAACATCATCGTTTGCGGTATAGAGGCGCACGTGTGCGTGCTGCAAAGCGTGATCGACTTAAAGGAAGCAGGCTTTACGCCCGTACTTGTAGCCGACTGCATCGGTTCGCGCTTCCCGTACGATAAAGAGCTCGCGCTTGCGCGCGCGAAGCAGGAAGGCGCACTGCTCACGACAGCAGAAGCGATCCTGTTCGAGATGACACAGCGCGCGGGCGGCGATACGTTCAAAACGATTTCAAAACTGGTAAAATAAACAAATAAAAAAGAAACCTTTCATTATATATAATGAAAGGTTTCTTTTTTATTTTACGATTGCTCACTTCACCAGCTCATCGAGATACGCACCGTCCTCCGGAATAAACTGCCGCCAGTACGCAAGGGTTTGCTTTAATTTATCCACCGTTTCGTATCGTTTTTCGGTGTTTGCCGCAAAGATTTCAAAACTTAAGTAAATATTCTCCACAGGCGGCTGGATCGGCTGCGCCGCGTTTTTCTCATAGGATTGCTTGATCGCCTTTAGTAGCTTTTCTCCCGTGATGATGCCCCTTTTGTTCGTCTCCTGTGTAAAAGCCGCATGGCTCGCATGGTTCCCGTCCGTCTGCTGCATATGCATGATAGGCGAATACAGCGACAAGTTTTCCAGCCAGCGGTACACGTCGCCGTCTTCCTCTTTCGCAAACAAATATGGATGCTCGTCCATATCCGCTTCGATCATTTCAGCGGCACGCTCCGCCTTCCCGCCTTGTTTTTCCTGCACCCACAGCTCGTGTGCGCGGTCGCTTCCCAGCCATATCCCACATTTCTCCCGTTCAAAGGACTGCAATATCTGCGCCCTGTCCGGCCGGACAAAATACTTCTGCCCCGTCATATGCCCCACGTCGATGGTCACATAGGCAGGATCGCCACGCTTTTCATAAATATTCTTTAAATATGTCTCTGTCCCCGCAATGGTAAACGGCGGCTGGTGCGGCGCATACATCTGCTCAAAGCTGACCTGTACACTGCCGTTTTGGCGTGCATATGCCGCGAGTTCCACCATCTGTTCATAAATCATTTCCGTTACAGCGCGATATCTGTGTGCATCCTGCAAATCCTTATGCGGAATGGCAAACAGGGAAAACCCAAGCCCCGCCGCCCCGAGGTCATGGATACGCGCAATCAGGTTCTTGGCCCAGCCGTCCATCAGGTGCCTGCGGATGCGCGCATCATGGTGCGCCAGTCCTGCCGTGCGGTACGTCTGGTATCCCGTATAAAAATTGACGACCTTCATACCTGTTTCTTTTTCCGCGCGCTTCACCTCACAAAACCAGTCATCCATATAATCCGGCGTGGCAAACAGCGGATCGATCTCATTGTCTGTGCTTGCCTGCATATATTGAAAACCGATTTCTTTTGAAATTTCCATCCAGTCCATAGGCTTGATCCAGCGTTTGATGGCATAACAATTGTCCAGTACCAAATAAATTCTTGGGTATTTCATACCTTCTGTTCCCCTTGTTTCGTTTCATAGTTTTTTAAAAATTCGATCACCGAGAGCGCTGTCATCTCGTCTATGTACAGCATATTGATGAGGTTCCCGCGCAAAGCACCGATGATCGCCCTGATTTTATGGCTTCCTACCGCGATCCCCATCCTGACCCTTTTCTTCTTCAGCTCCTCAAGACCGATGCCAATGGTGCGTTCTGCGATCGGCGCGCATACTTCACGCCCGTTCATATCAAAGCACCTGCCCACAACGTCTCCCACCGCGCCCATAGACATCAGTTCATCAAATTCTTCCTTTGTATATGCGTTGCGGCGCATCAGTACCGTCTGCGGCGAAACGCCACCCACGCTCAAAACCGCAAATTGTGATTCGATCGCCATATTCATTACATTTTGAATGTACGAGTCAGAACGGATCAGGTTGGCGACGATCTTACTATCCACAAGCAGCGGGACGGGAAGAATGTAGCCCTTTGCCGAAAAAAAGTCCGCGAAGCGTTCCACCGTCCGGCTCGATTTCAGCGACGTCATATCCCCCGCGAGGGAGCCGTTCATCATAATGATCTTGTCGCATTTTTTGTTGTTGGGAAGTGCCGTCAGCGCAGTGGCGACCTGTTCCATTGTCGTTCCCCACGAAATCCCGATCGTATCGTTCGCCCGCACCATTTTACAAATATCATCCACCACCGCATTACAGGTATCCTGCAGCCTGATCGGCATATCCTCCGTGTAAAAGGGCGTAATGAATATTTTATCGAGCTGAAAGCGTTTGTGAAACTCATCCTCCAGCATCTGGATAGACTCCATCGGATAATTGATCTTATAGCTCACAAACCCGTTTTCCTGTGCTTTTTTAATGAGACGGCAAACGGAAGATTTTGAAATGAATTCTTCTTTCGCGATCTGCTCCTGGTTCATTCCAAGCTCGTAATATTTCTTGATGACCTTGATCATCAGGTTCAAGTCCCGGTTATCTGTTTTTTTCAACAATGTTGTTTCTCCAATTGTTCATACTGCGAGGAGGAAGATCGCGGAATACCGTTTTTACCGGTATCCCGCGAATCATGAATAAAGAAACGTTGTTGTCTTGCTGCTCCGCCAATCGGCTTGCAGTCAAAACCCAAACCTTGGGATTCGTTCTTTTTACTCTCTACCACTCATGTCCGTAATCGCGGAAAAAGCGAATATGTTCCACTTCCACCAAGTCGTCCGGAATGATCTTCAAATCAAACTTATCTTTGAGCGCAATATAGCATCTCGCCGCCTTCTCAACGACCTGACAGCAGATTTTAGCATCCTCCAGATCTTTTCCACAGCCGACCGGCCCATGATTTCTCAGCAGTACGGCGTTCTTGTCCCCAATATATTTGGCAGCCGATACGCCCAGCTCCTCATGCATGCCCGCGCGCACATACTCTCCCGTTGTCGGGATCGCCCCGCCGATCAGCTGCGTCATTTCTTCTAGGATCGGCGGAATGTTTTCCCCTACCGCGCACATTGCCGAAGCATATACCGGATGAAAATGAATGATCGCGTTCACATCCGGGCGCTCCAGATAGATCATCCGGTGCACCTCGCGTTCCGTCGTCGGGCTCCTGAATCCGTCGATCACATTCCCCTCATAATCGATCGTGACCATATCCTCCGGCTTGAGCACGTCATATGCGATCCTGCTCGGGGTCATGATGATCGCATCTTGCACGCGGACACTGACGTTTCCCCACGTCCCGATCACCAGCTTTTGCTCCTGCAGCCAGAGACATGCCTCAATAATGTCTTGTTTTACCTTTAAGTTTTCCATAATGCTTACTCCATTCACCAAACATCCGTTGTATATTTATGAAAATCATTCCAGAAAATGACTTCGCATATCCCACCAGTCCATGCTCATTTCGTAGCCCGAGCGATAGATTTCATACAGTTCCAAATATCTTGCGTGCCGCTGTCTGTCCGGCTTATACCGCTTTTTGATTTTGACGATACGGCGCACCGCCTGCGCATAATCTAAGAACACGCCCGTTGCAACACCGCAGTTCATGGCCGCGCCGCGCGCCCCGTGCTCCTTCCCGTTGCATACAATGATCTCCTTGCCCATCATATCGGCAAATATCTGCATCCATACGTCGCTTTTAGAGCCGCCGCCCGACACATAAATTTCCTTTAGCGGCGTGGGCACGCTGCTGTAACAGTCAAACATGGCAAGCGCCACGCCTTCATAGACCGCCCGCAGCATTTCTTCGATGCGCGTATTAAACGATATCCCCATAAAGCTGGCCTTGATACTGCTTTTAAAAAACGGCGCCCGCTCCCCACCGGCAAGCAGGTACGGATAATACACCACGCCATTCGCGCCGATCGGCACGTCGCGGATGATGTGCGAGCAATAGTCATAGATGTCCATGCCCTTTTCTTCCGCCTGCACCTTAAGGCCGTCGCCCAGCGTATCCAAAAACCATTCGAGGTTTGGCGCGCCGCACAGTGAAGACATCATCCTGATCCACCTGTCCTGCTTAAAATGCGCAAGCGTCATGCCAAACATACGCGGTGTGATATCCGGCTTATCCATCACAACGGAATGGATCGCTGCCGTACCGATGATAGACATCGCCTGCCCGTCCTCCATCACGCCGCAAGAAAGCATACAGGCCGCAATATCCATCGGCCCGCCCGTAATCACAGTCTTTTCAGAGAGCCCAAGCAGCTTCGCCGCCTCCGGCGAGATCATCGATTTGTTTTCCGACACCGTGCGCATATCCGGCATTTTGTCTTTGTATTTCAATATCCCAAACAGCTCGAGCAGCCTGTCGTCATACTGCCGCGTTTGTACATTCAGCATAGGAATACACATGTCCGTATCGTCGCTGCACGCAACACCCGTCAGCTTATAGTACAGCCAGTCCTTCAGGTGAAAAATGCACGCCGCTTTTTCAAGCGCTTCGCTCTCATGCTGCTCCATCCAGCGGATTTCCGCGCTCATTGACGAACCAAATACCGCCGTACCGCAGATATCGAACGCCTTTTCCCGCGTACCGTCCTCGTCCCATTGCCTGATGATGTCCGATGTCCTGCCGTCGCAAAAGCAAACGCCCTTCCTGACAGGTTCGCCCTTTTCGTCGATCATCCACAGCCCGTCGCCCTGCGCGGTGATGCCGATGCCCAGGATATCCTCCGGGTCGATGCCTTCAGACACAGCCTTCAGGCACTGCGTCCCCATCGCCCAGATTTCGTTCATGTCCTGTTCGTACCAATCCTCGTACGGCGTATACGCCGTGATTGCCATCCCCTTCGAGCGCAGCTCGTTTCCGTCGAGGTCAAAAAGCACAGCCTTGATACGCGAAGTCCCTGAATCGATGCCGATCAGATATTTTTTCTCATCCATCTCCCCTACTCCCTGTGGTGTTCTTTTTTACACAGCCGCTTATTCCTTGGCGAGTACCTTGATCCTCTTTTTCTCACGTACGATGCTCATAATCGAAGGCAGCGCGATCGCCACAACAACGACGATGCCGCTCACCGCCTGCTGCCAGTAAATGTTGACGCCAAACAGCACGATAACATTAGAGATAACACAAATGATCGCCGCGCCGATAAAAGAACCAACCGGATTGCCGACGCCGCCCGTCAGCAGTACGCCGCCGATGACGCTCGCCGCGATAGAGTTCATCGCCCAGTTAGAGCCGATCGTCGCCTGTGCCGAACCAAGCCGCGCCACATAAAGCATGCCTGCCAGCGCCGATAACAGTCCCACGATGGCAAATACCAACACGCGTATTTTGTTGACCTTGATACCCAAAATCTGCGCCGCCGGTTTGCTGTTGCCTATCGCGTAAATATAACGGCCTGTCTTTGTTTTTGTTGCAAAGATAAAGATGAGTACGACTACCGCAAGCGCAATGACAAACGGAATAGGCAGCGGCCCCGCATTATCTTTTCCCAGAAAAAGAATTGTATCCGGAATTTCTGTGATCGCTTTTCCCTTTGTGATCACAAGCGTAATGCCTGTATACACCCCCTGCATACCGATGGTCGCGACCATAGCGTTTAACTTAAGCGAAGTAATGAGCGCACCATTGATCGCGCCCAACCCCGCGCCCACCAGCACGCCTATGGCAAAGGCCAGATACGGGTTCATGCCCGCAGAGGTCATCAGCAGACCGCCCAAAATGCCGGACAGCGTTGCCATAGACCCTACGGACAGGTCCAGCTCGCCCAGCAAAAGCAGCAGCGACTGCCCGACTGCCACCATACCGATAAAGGCAATGTCACGCATCAGCGACTGCAGGTTATATAATGTAAGAAAATACGGTGAAAAAATCGTTGCCACAACACAGAACAGGATCAACACAAAACCGATCAGCACCGTGCTATTCTTAAAAATATTTTCTTTGCTCGAAATTCTTTTGACGTCATTCATGTTCCTTCTCCCCTGCTTTTGCTTCATTCAACCCAAGGATGGAATGTAGGATTTCCTTAGTATCGGCGTTTTTGTCAAATTCTCCGGCTTTTTTTCCTTTATATAGGGTGATAATCCGGTTAGAGCAC
Organism: Christensenella sp.; assembly: GCF_034927525.1. Taxonomy (NCBI): domain Bacteria; kingdom Bacillati; phylum Bacillota; class Clostridia; order Christensenellales; family Christensenellaceae; genus Christensenella; species Christensenella sp. The sequence continues at coordinate 11,532 of NZ_JAYFPU010000034.1, read as the reverse complement.
CGTCTGACCTCGTTCATTTCCGAAGAGATCAAAATGATCCCAATACCTTCTTCCTCCGCGATTTTTTTCATCATGCGGTATATCTCCGTCTTGGTTCCCACATCGATGCCCTTTGTCGGCTCGTCGAAAATCAAAACGCTCGGCTTACAGCTCATCGCCCGCGCGATGACGACCTTCTGCTGGTTCCCGCCGCTTAAAAACTTGATCTGTTTGCTGATATTAGGCGCCTTCACATCATAGTCCGCCACCACGTCATTGATGAGCGCCGTCTCTTTCTTTTTGGATACGAGCCCGCCTACCAGCAGCTCACTGAGCAAATTGATGGAGGTGTTTTCACGGATGCTCAACTCAGGCAAGATGCCCTGGCTCCGCCTTTCCTCCGGCAGATAAAACATCCCCTTTTTAACAGAATAGCTCGTGTCCCCCAGCTTCCACGGTTCGCCGCGGAAGGTCACCTCGCCCGAAACGGCAGGCAAATATCCAAAAACCGCCTGCATCAGCTCGCTCCTGCCCGCACCGACCAGTCCCGAAAACCCGAGTATCTCTCCTTTTTTCAAATCAAAACTAACATCGCGAAACTGTTCCCCCGTAAGATGTTTTACGCTCAGCAGTGTCTCATCCGTCACCTTGTCAGAATAAAACACCTCGTTTTCGTCGAGCGCATGCCCCGTCATTTGCGTGACCGTCCACGTAACGTCGATCTCCGCCGTATTGACCTCCGCGACCTGCTTACCGTTCCGAAAGACCGTCGTAACGTCGCCGATGGCAAACACTTCCTCTAACTTGTGCGAAATAAAGACGATCGATTTATTTTCCTTTTTCAGTTGTTCTATTGTCTGAAACAGGCGTTCGGTATCCTCCGTTGTCAGGCTGGTCGTAGGCTCGTCCAGCAGCAATACGTCATATCCCTCGAACACAGTCGCCCGCGCAATTTGCAGCAGTTGCTGCTGCGAGACGGATATACCCCTTACAAGCGTATCCGGCAAAACGCCGATATTGAATTTCTCTATGATCGGGATCGCGCGTTCACGCAGCATCTTTTGACTGATCGCGCCCTTGATGTTCGAACGGTCAAAGGGAATAAACAGGTTTTCCGCTACAGTCATATGGTTGAACAGGTCGATCTCCTGTGGTACATACGCAACTTTTTCGAATAATTTTTTATCCTTAAGCGCCGGCTTTCCTTCGATCAGTATCTCTCCGTCGTCCGGTTCATAAACGCCCGTCAGGCATTTGATCAGCGTGCTTTTTCCCGCGCCGTTTTCCCCTACGATACAATGCACCTTTCCAAGCTCAAACGACACATTGATCGCGTCAAGCGCTACCACCCCAGGAAATATCTTTGTAACGTTCCTAGCTTCCAGAATTTTCATCTATTTCCTTCCGCCTCCTTATATTAGATTATGCAGATAATCTCCTTTTCAGACCCGCTGTGGACAGCCCCTTTGAGGGCTGCCCACCCAAGCCTCATCTCAGTGCTTTTGAATCAATATCCATTGATTACTCTGCGGGCGTGCTCGCTCCCGCTTTCGCCTGTGTGATCATTTCGTCCACATTGTCCGCCGTGATGTGCAGAATACCGGTATCCACAAACTGCGGAAGTTCCATACCCATATGTGCATCAAACAGCATCAGCACGGAAAGTGCGCCCTGCATCTGCGGTTTTGTGGAATAAGATTCCACCATCGTTCCGCTCTTGACATACTCCAGTATCTGCAGCAGGTTTTCAGCACCAACAAAGGTGATCTGGTCTTGTTTTCCCGCTTCTTCGATCGCTGCGGAAATACCAATGGGCGCCGCGGCGTCTACGCACAGATAACCAGCGAGGTCAGGGTTTGCGGCAATCGTAGCCGCAGCCTGCTGCTGTGATGTTTCAATATTATCCTGCGAGATCCCGCCGTCGATCACTTCGATCCCCGGATACTGGGCAAGCACTTCTTTAAACGTCTCATACCGTTCGGAATGATTGGGTGCCGTCGTTACACCGTGCATCAGCGCAACCTTACCTTTTTCACCGAGCAACTCTGCCAAACGGTTTGCTTCCAGCTCTGCCTGCTCCGCAAAATCGTTACCGATGGCCGTCAGCCCAGAACCGGGTACGCGTGCGTCAAACAGGATGACCGGAATACCTTTTGCCTGGATTTCCTCAATGACTTGTTTGCTTCCCTCATAGTCAAGCGGGTCAAGCGCGATACCGTCCGGGTTTGTCGCCGCAGCCTGCTCAAGCACCGTGTTCTGCGCCGTGATGTCCGCCGTCGAAGGCGCACGGTAGTCGACCTTTACGTTTATACCAAGCTGCTTACTCATCACTTCTGCCTGCGCCTGCGCACCAGAGTTTACCGCATCGAACCATTCATGTACTACCTTAGGAACGATAACAAACGTCAGGTCTTTGTCAGAGGCCGCCGCGCCACTGCCGTTATCCACTGCCTGTGTTGCCGCGCCGCCACCGTCGCCCGCTGCTGTGTCTGTTGCAGGCGGCGCACCTGCGCAAGCAAACATACCGATCGCCATAGCACATACCAAAAGAACCACCAATAATTTTTTCATACTTTCTTTCCTCTTCTCCTTTTATTTATATTCATTCTGAAAAACCGGGATTGTACCGCTGACCGATCATCCGCATCTCTTTTCTTTATGTTCTGTCACAAAGGAAAGGATATGGTCACAAATCAAAGCAAATACAGTATCTGCTTCTTCAGAATAAATGTTTCAGTAATGGTTTTAGAGAGATAATTGTTTGATTTGTTATTTTAACTTATTCTAACAAAATATTTTTGTTAATGTCAATGCCTTTTGTTAGAAATAAATTTTACCTTTTTTCAAAATATAAAATTAATTTCATATATTTTCTGTTTTTTCCTTCTCGATCTGGTTGGTTTCACAATATGTTTAGTCTGCTTTTTCCTATTATATAGTCGTTTTTTGCCCATTTTAATTTTCATCCTGCAGTGTCTGTCATTATAATTCAATTGGAATTTTTTTCCTTTTCTGTAATATAATTTGCATTTCCGCCCGCTAGGTTATTTTGTTATATTTTGTTAAATTAACTTTATATTCACATTAATTTTAAAGTGCGCTTGACAACTCATATTTGCAAACGTTATTATATAGTTACACAAATGTTAGATTATCATTATTTTTTTACAAGCGGGGCGATCTGATTTGGCAAACAAACAGGCACGGATACAGGAAATACTCAGCATCTTAAAAATTACGGGGTCAGATTCCATCAAAAACCTCGCAAACAGTCTCAACGTGTCCGAAATGACTGTACGCCGGGATATCAGTTTTTTGGAGAATAACAATTATGTTTCCATTTTCCACGGCGGCGTTTCCCTAAACCAGTCTCACGACCACACTTCTGTCGATTTAAAAAATACGCCCTATATCTTCAACCGCGAGCTGCGGGAACGGCTGCCCGAAAAAAAGCGGATCGGCGAGTTTGCTGCATCGTTCATTGAACCGTTTGACGCGATCTGTATCGACAACGGCTCGACCTGCCGCTATATCCTCGATTATATGAAAAGCGCAGATTGTATCCTCTATACCTATTCGATGGAGGTTTTGTCAAAGGCGGTCGCGCTTGCCTCCAGCAACATCCGCCTCTTTTGTTTTGGCGGGCTGTACCACAACGACCTGAAGATGTTTGAAAGTCCTGATGTGCTGGAGACGATCAAAAAAGCACATTTCAATAAGCTTTTTTTGGGCGCGGTAGGGATCAGCGCCACCTACGGCCTCTCGTGCGCAGAGAATTTTGAAGTTGCGGTGCGCCGCACGCTGATGTCTGTCAGCGACCAGATCATCGTACTTGCCGATTCTTCAAAGATTGACAAATCCTGGTATCTCCAATATGCGCCGATCAGCGACATCGACGTTCTGATCACCGATAACAAGATCACCGCAGAGCAAAAAGAAAAGATCGAAAGCTTCGGCGTTGCTGTATACGCCGTTTAAACAGTAAATTATTTTGCAGATAATCTCCTTTTTTACCAGTCTATGAAGCAGGCATACCTGTTTCATTCTTGTACAGGAGGAGAAAATGAACAGTATTTCCCGCAAGAAATTTCTTGCGCTTTTTGGGTGCAGCCTTATATTGACGATCGCATATATGTCCCTTTCTTCGTGGGGTCTTGCAGTCCCCTTTCTTTCGGAAACCTTTCAACTGAATACCATCATGATACAGCTCGGCAACGCTGCGCTGATCGCCGGCTATGCGGTCGGCAGCTTTGTGGAGGGACGACTGTTAAAAAGCTGGGGTTGGAAGAAGACTTTCCTGTTTGCGATGGCTTTATTCCTCGCCGGCTCTGTGTCGATCCCCTTTGTCACAAGCTATCCGCTGATTGTCTTTTTACGCTTCATCATGGGGTTTGGGCTGATCGTCAATGTCACGACGTTCCTCGTCAGCGGATGGTTTTCCCTTTCTTCGCGCGGTCTTGCCGTGGGCGTTTTGCTCGGCTGTATCGGCCTCGGAACCGCCCTTGGCGGATTCGTGACCGGCGCGCTTTCCGCCCTTTTTTCCTGGCAAAATATTTTTTTGATCCTGGCGGCCCTTACGCTCATTGGCGTGATCGCCTTTTTGCTGCTCGTAAAAGATCCGCCCCGGCAAAACACATCCACAGCCACCGTTTCCGGACAATCGTTTCAGGGCAGTATCTATAAGCAGCCCGCCCTGTGGCTGTTTGCCCTGTCGTTGCTTTTTGTCTTTTTCAATGTCTACGGATTATACGCCTATCTGGCAAGCTATATGCAAACCTTGGGATATTCCGTTGCCGAGATCGGGCTGATCGTACTGTTCAACGGACTGATTGCAGTCGCATCCACTCCGTTTGGCGGATTGCTTTCCGACTGGCTCGTCAAAAAAACAGGCAATGTGGTTCGCGCACGCGCCTATGCCATAGCCTTTTCCGGCGCAGCGGTCGGCGTAGTCGGCTGCCTGCTCATTCCTCTTTTGGCTCCCTTGAACATCGGCTTTGCAATTCTTACAGCGATCATTTCCGGCTGGGGGTGTCCAGCCGCCAACAGCCCGATTTTGTCACTGCCTTCCGACATCTTTGGCAGCGAGGCAGCGGGCGCGGCAAACGGCATGGTCATATTGATCGCCGGCATCGGCGGCATCCTCTCGCCCATCCTCGTCCCCGCCATCGCGCAGGCGACAAGCTGGACGGTCGGGTGGGTTGTCACAGCGGCCGCGGCGTTTGTTTGTATGGTCTTAAGCTTGCTCCTTCCCAGGGTACGCATCAAAAACTGAGTTGGCAAATTTTTCCTGCCGATCTGTTTGCCTTCAAAAACTTGTGTTTATTAAAATGTCCAAAGACAACAAAAAAGGAGTTGATATGTTATGCCAAGTTTTGGAGATCCATTTGCAGGAAACGTAGAAAGAAAGCTGACCAAGGATGAGCTCATACAGGCCGTACGTCTCGATATTGCCGGAGAGCTTGAGGCGATCTACCTTTACGATGCGCATGTCCACGCGACAGACGACGAGGTTGCAAAAACGGTACTAGCCGATATCCGCGACGAGGAGAAAGCGCACATCGGGGAACTGATGACGTTGCTTCGCCACCTCGATCCGGAGGAAGCGGAGCATTTCGCTTCAGGGGAAGGCGAAGTACACGAGATGATGGAAGAGCTGGGCATCGATCCCGGCAGCGACAAAAAGGTAGAGCCCGGCACGACAGTCGGCAGCCTGTGGAAATAAGGGGGGAAATATCATGGATTATCTATCAAGAGAAAGCGCCCCGTTTTCCGGGGAATTATGGGATAAGATCGACGAAGCCGTAGTGGATTCTGCGCGCAGGATACTCGTAGGCCGTCGGTTTTTAACGATTTTCGGACCGCTTGGCGCAGGTGCGCAAAGCATCAACATCGACAGCGAAAAGAAAGCAGAAACATCAAAAGACGGCGTTGTCCGGACGACCGGACGGCAATACGCCGAGATCCCGCAGGTCTACGACGATTTCTTTATGCTGTGGCGTGATATCGAAGCAAGTGAAAAATCCGGCTATCCGGTGGACATCTCCTCCGCTATGGCGGCGGCGGAATCCCTTTCCCGCCGTGAAGACAAGCTGATTTTCTTTGGCGACAAAGCGCTCGGGGTAAGCGGTATTTTGAACGCGCCGGGTGCAAACAAAGTAAAGCGCGGCGACTGGGCGACCGGCGAAAACGCTTTTACGGACATCGCCAAGGGCATCTCTATCCTCGACGAGAAAGGCTATCTGGGGCGTTACGCCCTCGTATTGAGCCCAGACCTCTATCTCGACCTACAGCGTATCCAGCCGGGTACCGGCCTGATGGAGATCGACCGTGTTGGCAGGATGGTAGACGGACGCGTGTTCCGCGCACCCGTGCTCGGCACGAAAACAGCAGTCCTCGTATGCTGCGAGCCGCAGTATATGGACCTCGTGATCGGCGTCGACATGACGACCTCCTATCTCGAGCTCGTCGACCTCAACCATCATATGCGCGTACTGGAAACAGTGCTCCCGCGCATCAAGCGGCAGGACGCGATCGTCGTATTCGGTTAACGCAAACACAAGCAAAGCGCGAAGAACAAATTGTTCTTCGCGCTTTCTTTATTCATCAATACTACACTACAACTGCGGCAAGTATTTACGCTGCACTTCAGACAACAGACGCACTGCGTGCCGTCTAACTCGTTCGCGCAAACACTTGGCCGCAGTCGCTCTTTCGCATCAAATGTTCTTAAGCTCCGCCTTGCACTTGTGGCTCAGCACCGCCATCACAACAACGCCGCACGCAAACACCCCGCACATGATGCTTAAGGGCAGTTGCAGGCCCACCGTTTCCGCCGCCACTCCGACGGCAAACGGCGCGATCATGCCGCCGATATTATACGAAAACACCGCCAGTGAGGTAGCCGATGCCTTGCGCGTCGGAAAAAGCTCCGTCGCGATCATAATAACGCAAACGATATTTAAGGACGAAAACGCTCCCCCCAGAGCCGAGAGCACCATCGCCGCAGGAATGGACTGCGTATTGATGGCGATCAGCATAAACACGATGCTTATGATGCTGAAATACACAAACACCTTCTGCGGCTGTATCTTTTTGAAAACCAACGGGCTTATAATGCGCATCACCAATATCCCCAAATAGAAAAGCGTGAGCACCAACGCCGCCCCCTCCGCATCCATACCCCGATCCAAACTGAAAAACGTTGGGTACCAGGCTATGATCGTGGTGTTAAACGCACAAAACAGGCTGCAGGCAAGCATGACCGTCCACGATTTCCACGAACGGAATATCTCTCCGGGATTTTGTTTTGCCGAAGAAGCCATGCTCTTTAAGTCGACCCCGTGCAAAAACGGCGTCGCCCTTTTCAGCGAGACCGAATAAAATATCATGACGACAATGCCTAAAACTCCTACCATCAAAAACGGATTCACAAAAGAACGCGACATGCCCGGTGTCAGAAGCAATGTTGCCAGAAATGGCCCGACCATCGTACCCAGACCAAATATGATCTGAATCATAGGCAACAGCGTCTTTGTCCGGTTTGGAAAATATTCCGTGACCGCCGCGTTTCCCATCACATCGATAATCGTATAGCCCACGCCGCACAACAGCGAGCACAGGCAAACCAACAGATAAGGCGGCGCAAGACCGATGCAGAGTGATGCCGCGCCTAAAAAAAGCGCACCGACCATGATCGCCCATAACTTAGAAAACCGCTCGCCGAACAGCGCGCAAAAAAGCGCGGCTGCGATCCCGCCAAAGCTGCTGACCATCGTAAAAACGCCCTGCGCACCTGTATTGATGGCATAAAAATCCATCATCGTCGTAGAGAGCGTCCCAAACAGCACAACATAGATCGCATAAACAGCAAATGCACCGAGCAGCCAGAACAAGAGAATATTTTGCTTCGTTTTTGCTTGTAGTGATCGTTCCATATCTTCCTCCGATGTCATATTCCCTTCCCACAATCATTATATCGAAAAGCAGCCAAAATTTCACCTTAATTTTAATGTTTGGAACTTTTTTAACGGTGTATCTTAGTATTAAGATAACCTAGGTGAAATTCGTATCGTAATGATAGGACAAGAGGTGAACCAAAATGAACACATTTGAAAAAGCTGGAAAAAAAGCAGATGAAACATTGCAGAAGGCAGGCAAAAAGGTAAGCGATACCTTTGAAAAAGCCAAAGATAAAACAAAAGAAGCAGTGGGCAAAGCTTCCGACAAGGTACATGAAGCAGAAACAAAGGCTCACGATAATGTACAGCGTAAGACATCTAAGTAGCAATCTTCTTCATCTAAACATAAAACTCCCCTGTAAAAACGCGCATCGTGTATGCGCGTTTTTACTTTCCCTGCGGTTGTATTTCCCATCACAATTTCATATAATGATAAAAAACAGGCAGGAGATGAAAGTATGCCTCAGCCAAAAACAAACGCCATGCGCATCTTAACAGGCGCGGGCGTCAAATACGATACACATGCTTATGAAAACAAAGGCGAAGCCATAGACGGCGTATCCGTCGCCCATATGCTCGGCCTTCCGCCGGAGAAAATCTACAAAACACTCGTGACACAGGGCGCAAGCCGGGAATACTTTGTATTTGTTATCCCCGCAGCAGAGGAACTCGACCTCAAAAAAGCGGCGCAGGCCGTCGGGGAAAAGAACGTCGAAATGATCCATGTGAAGGATATAAACCGTGTGACAGGCTACCTAAGGGGCGGCTGCTCACCCGTCGGCATGAAAAAACAATTTCGCACTGTGCTGCACACGTCCTGCGAAGACCTTCCCACCATACTCGTCAGTGCGGGAAAGATCGGGCAGCAGGTAGAGCTTGCGCCACAAGACCTCATCTCACTGATCGGCGCACACACAGCAGATATCGTTAAATAAAAGAGCCGTGCGTTGCACGGCTCTTTCTTACCATTTCTTGTTTTTCTTATATGCCTTTGCAAACATCACAAACACTATGAATTGTGCCGCGCATGCTGCGATCGCAAAGATGCGCAGCCCCCACTTGATGCTCCCCGGCATATCCGGTGCTTTCAGTGTGAAGAACAACAGCGAAATCGCCGTAATGAGTACCGCACTCGTGATGATGAGCACGATGCCCCACTTTTTTTCACTCATGGCTTGCTCTCCGTCAAATCACGCGGATCTTGATCACGCCTTCAATGCCGCCAAGCTCCGCCTGTACTTCCGGCGTAACGTCATGATCCAAATTCAGTACGGTATACGCGATCTCCCCGCGGGATTTGTTCGCCATATCCGCGATATTCAGATTATAGCTCGCGATCTTGTTCGTGATCTGCCCCACCATATTAGGCGTGTTCTTATGCAGGATCGTAACTCTCACCGTGTCCGACGGAGGCACGATACATTCGGGCATATTGACCGAATTATGGATGGAGCCCGTCTCAAAAAAGTCCCTCAGCTGCTGTGCCGCCATCACCGCGCAGTTTTCCTCACTCTCGGGCGTCGACGCTCCCAAATGCGGAATCGCCAGCACGCCCGGATGCCCGATCATCTCGTCGTCCGGAAAATCCGTCACATATTTTCTGACCTTGCAGCTCTCGATCGCGTCAAACAGCGAAGTCGTTTTCACAAGTCCGCCGCGTGCAAAATTCAGCAACACTACGCCGTCCTTCATCTTGGAAAACTCCGGCGTGCTCAAAAATCCTTTTGTTTTGTCTGTCTGCGGAATATGGATCGTAATAAAATCCGATTTTTCCAGCAGCTCGTCAAGCTTTTCCGCCTTGTGCGTGTACATAGAGATCGTCCACGCCTTATCGACGGACAAAAACGGATCATAGCCGATGACGTTCATACCGATCGCCGAAGCCGCGTTCGCCACCATAATGCCAATCGCGCCAAGGCCGATCACGCCCAGCGTCTTGCCTTTGAGTTCACCGCCCACAAACTGGCCCTTGCCCTTTTCGACCAGCTTAGGCACTTCCTCGCCTTCGCCCTTTAGGGTCTTGGCCCAGTCGTACGCCTCCGGCAGATTGCGCGAAGCAGAGATCATACATCCCAGCACAAGCTCCTTCACACCGTTGGCGTTTGCGCCCGGCGTGTTAAAAACCACAATGCCCTGCTCTGTACACCTGTCGATCGGAATATTGTTCGTACCCGCGCCCGCGCGTGCGATCGCCAGCGTATTCTGCGAAAATTCCATCCCGTGGCAGTCCGCGCTGCGTACCAAAAACGCCTCGCTTTCATCGTCTTCTAAATGAGACGTCACATTATATGTTTCCTTGGGAAGGTAATCATAGATCACGGGAGATATTTTATTCAGCTTTTTAATATTGTACATCGTTTTCTCCTTAAATGTTGTGCGCCTCAAACTCTGCCATAAACGCGACCAGGCTACGCACGCCTTCTTCGGGCATAGCGTTATAAATGCTCGCGCGCATCCCGCCCACGCTGCGGTGGCCTTTTAAGTTGACCATGCCGGCCTTCTTTGCCTCCGCCACAAATTTCTTATCCAGCTCCTCGTTGCCCGTCACAAAGGGTACGTTCATCAACGAGCGGTACTTCGGCTCGACTGTAGCGGAAAACATCGTCGAATTATCAAGGAATTCGTAAAGCATCTCTGCTTTTTCTTTGTTGATCAGCTCCATCTGCCCAACACCGCCAAGCTTTTTCAAATGCTTGAACACGAGTCCAGCAATATAGATCGCGTACGTCGGCGGCGTATTAAACATAGACCCGTTGTCCGCATGCGTCTTGTAGCGGAGCATCGTCGGAATATCCTCCGGTGCATTTTCCACCAGATCCTTGCGCACAATAACGATCGTTACGCCCGCCGGACCGATATTTTTCTGCGCCCCCGCATAAATCAGACCGTAATCCGCGACATTGATTTCCTCAGAAAGAATACAAGAGGACATATCGGAAACCAGCGGCAAACTTCCCACATCCGGAATATGGCTGAATTTCGTGCCGTAGATCGTGTTATTCGAAGTGATGTGAACATAGTCCGCGTCCGGCGTAAACATCTCAGCCTTCAGCTCCGGGATATAAGAAAACGTCTTATCCTCCGAAGAAGCAACGACATTGACTTCACCGAATTTTTTCGCTTCCGCTATTGCCTTTTTCGACCACATTCCTGTATTGACGGCATGAACCTTTTTGTGCTTGGTCATCAGGTTTAGCGGAACCATAGCAAATTGCATCGACGCGCCGCCCTGTAAAAACAATACGTCGTAGTTGTCCGGAATATTCAGCAGCTCCCGAAGATCGGCGTCCGCCGTATCGATGATGTCCTGATATTCCTTGGAGCGGTGGCTCATTTCCATGACGTTCATACCCGTTCCGCCATACGAAATAAAGTCTTTCTGCGCCAGCTCAAGCACTTCTTGGGGCAGGCACGCAGGACCGGCCGAGAAGTTGTACACTCTTTCCATCATAAATCCTCCTAAAAACCGTATAAGAATACAGGTATCATTATAATACGCGGGGCGTATATTTTCAATCCTATTCCCCTCATCTGTTTCGACAGATTAAAAATTCCTCAAAACAGACTGAATTTGATCATGAAATGTTATATAATA
>NZ_JAYFPU010000121.1:0-4574 GCF_034927525.1 Christensenella sp. | reverse complement strand
CGTTATCCGTGATAGCGACCGTGTTTTCATAATGTGCCGCTAAGCTACCGTCCGCTGTCTTGACAAGCCATCCGTCGTCCATCCACCGGACATTGTCCGTTCCTAAGGTCACCATCGGCTCGATCGCAAAGACCATGCCGGAGCGGAGCCTCGGGTTTGCACCCTTGAACGAGAAATTCGGAATATCCGGAGCCTCATGCATGTCCTGGCCGATGCCATGCCCCACGAGCTCTTTCACCACGCCCATCCTGTGCGCACGGATCACCTGCTCGATGCTGGAGCTGATATCGTTTAGGCGGTTGCCTGCGCAGGCTTTGTTCATGCCTGCGTAAAAGCTTTCCCGCGTGACCTTGATGAGGTGCTGTGCTTCCTTCGATATCTCTCCGACACCCACTGTGCGCGCCATGTCTGACTGCCATCCGGCAAGGATCGCACCCATATCGATGCTCAGGATGTCGCCGTCCCGAAGGACTTCCTTATCCGAGGGGATGCCATGCACCACGCCGTCATTGACGGAGCTGCATATGCTTCCCGGAAAGCCGTTATATCCCTTAAACGAGGGCTGCGCCCCCGCGTCGGTGATGTATTGCTCTGCGATGCGATCAAGCTCTTTTGTGGTTACCCCCGGCTTTACATGCCTTAGAAGTTCTTCCATGCATGCATATAACAATTTGCCGGACTCCCGCATCAGAGCGATCTCATGCGCTGTTTTAATATTGATCATACCTTTTTCAGTATATCGATGATGTATGCTGCCTCTTCGTCGATGGGCATTGTCGCGTCGACATTGCTCACAATTTTGCGCTGTGCATAGAAATCGATCAGCGGCTGCGTCTGTTCTTCGTAGACACGGAAGCGCTCGCGCACCGTCTGCTCGTTGTCGTCTGGCCGTGTGATCAGCTTTCCGCCGCACTTATCGCAGCCATCTGCCGTGTGTGTTTTCACACTATATACACTGCCGCACTGGTCGCATACGCGACGCGCAAGTACTCTGTTTACGATCACCTGTACATCAACTTCCAGGTTGATGACCGCATCGATCGCCGTCAATGTATCAAGCGCTTCTGCCTGCGCAACTGTACGCGGGAACCCATCAAGCAGTACGCCGCCTTTTGCGTCGTCCTGTTTAAAGCGCTCTCCCATCATGTCGATGATCACACTGTCCGGAACAAGTGCGCCCTTGTCGATATACGACTTTGCAAGGCTGCCAAGTTCGCTGCCGGCTTTGATCTCCGCACGCAGGATATCCCCTGTTGAGATATGCGCCAGATTCATTGCTTTGCTCACGCGCTCCGCCATCGTGCCTTTGCCCGATCCGGGAGGTCCCAGAAAAATTATATTCATACTAAGTTGCGCTCCTTACAGTCGCTTCACGGGCGGAAGTTGCACTTCCCCCGCGTGCCCCCTTTGCTCAAGGATGTTTCGCTGCGCGTTCCCGCTTGCAAAACCGATCTATTTCTGACGATCGCACCTTGATCCAGCGTACACCACTCCTTAGTTCAGGAATCCTTTGTAGTGCCTCATCATCATCTGTGATTCTAATTGCTTTGTCGTTTCGAGCGCGACGCTGACCATAATCAGCACGCTTGTTGCACCGAACACGCTCGCCACACCTGTCATAAAGGTGAAGAACGTCGGTACCGCCGCTACGACTGCGAGGAATATCGCGCCAAAGAGCGTGATCCTCGACAGGATTTTCGCCAGATAATCAGACGTAGGCTTGCCCGGTCTGATGCCCGGAATAAATCCGCCGTTTTGCTGCAGGTTCTTCGATACATCCACCGGATTGAATGCAATCTGCGAGTAGAAATACGAGAAGAACAAGATCAGCAGCGCATATACGATACCATAGAGGACCGTTCCCGGCCCAGCCCAGGCCTGATACCAGGCGTAGAAACCACTCTCCGGCCAGAACTGACCGATCATGCCCGGAAGCATGAGGATCGTAATCGCGAAGATCAAAGGCATAACGCCGCTTTGGTTGACCTTCATCGGTATGTGTGTGCTTTGACCACCGTACATCTTCCGTCCGACCACACGCTTTGCATACTGCACCGGGATACGGCGTTCGCCGAGATCCACAAACGTGATACCAAGAACGATAAGAAACGCAAGTCCGATCACCAGTACAAACAACCAGAAGTTGATGCTGCCGTTGCCAACGCCTTCCAGCATTGTCCGCAGCATACCCGGCATGCCGGATACGATCGAAATAAAGATCAGCAGCGAAATACCGTTGCCGATACCCTTTTCCGTGATACGTTCGCCGATCCACATGATGAGCGCCGTCCCTGCCGTCAGGCATAGCACGATCGTAATATATGTGAATGGCTGCGTGTTTTCCACTGCCTGCGCACCAAGCCCCAGCATGATGCCGATTGCCTGCACGAGACCAAGGATAACAGCAAAATATCTTGTGATCGAAGCGATCTTCTTCCTGCCGTCTTCATCCTTTGCCATGCGCTCTAACTTCGGTATCGCTACCGTCAGCAGGTTCATGATGATGGATGAATTGATATAAGGCGTAATACCAAGCGCAAAGATCGTCATGTTCGAGAGCGAACCACCAGAAAACAGGTTCAAAAATCCAAGCACTTCGTACTGTCCGACCTGACTTTGAATAAACTCGATATTAACGCCCGGAATCGGGATAAAAGCACCGATACGGTATACAAGCAGCATAAGCAGTGTAAACAGTATCTTGTTCCTGATGTCCGGGATTTTCCATGCATTTGCAATGGTCTTAAACATTATACCACCTCAATACTGCCGCCCGCAGCTGTAATCTTCTGCTCAGCCGTTTTTGTAAACTTTGCAGCCTTTACAGTTAATTTTTTCTTCAGATCGCCGTTTCCGAGTATCTTCAGACCGTTGCTTGCTTTGGAAATCAAGCCGCTGCCGAGAAGTATTTCGTAATCAACGACTGCTCCGTCGTCAAACTTTTCAAGTGCTGCCACGTTGATCGCAGCATATTCTTTTGCAAATATATTCGTGAACCCTCTTTTGGGCAAACGTCTTGCAAGGGGCATCTGACCGCCTTCAAATCCCGGACGAACGCCGCCGCCGCTGCGGGAATTCTGGCCTTTCTGTCCTCTTGCGGAAGTTTTGCCAAGACCGGATCCACATCCTCTGCCTACTCTTTTGGACGACTTTTTCGCGCCCTCAGCAGGAGCAAGTTCATGAAGTTTCATGGGCTATTCCTCCGTTATTTCGTCTCTTCGACCGACACTAGGTGCTTGATCTTGAAAACCATACCTCTGATCGGTGCGTTATCCGGCCTCACAACTTCCTGACCTAATTTGCGAAGACCCAGCGCCTTGACCGTATCTTTCTGATCCTGCGCATAACCAATGGGGCTTTTCACGAGTTTGATTTTTAAATTCATCGCCTGACCCCTCCTATTGAAGCTGATCTACGCTGATCCCGCGCAAACGAGCTACCTGCTCTGCGCTTCTGAGTTCGCGAAGACCTTCGATTGTCGCTTTGACACAGTTGATCGGGTTGTTGGAGCCCTGCGATTTTGTACGGATATCTTTGATACCCGCAAGTTCCAATACCGCACGCGCCGGTCCGCCGGCGATAACGCCGGTACCTTCCGAAGCGGGAAGCAGCAGCACTCTGCCGCGACCGAATTTACCGATCACCTCGTGGGGGATAGATGTTCCCTTTAAGGATACTGTGATCATATCATGTTTCGCAGTTTGTACCGCTTTGCGGATCGCTTCGGGTATTTCTGCTGCTTTGCCCATACCTACGCCCACGTGTCCGTTTTCGTCGCCTACGACTACAAGCGCTGTGAAACGCATGTTGCGTCCGCCCTTAACGGTTTTCGCAACACGGTTGATCGCTACTAATTTCTCTTTTAAATCGAGAGCACCTGCATCGATTGCTTTATCTTTCTGCAATTTCTCCGTACCTCCTTATTAAAACTTGAGGCCGGCAGCTCTCGCGCCTTCGGCCACTTGAGCTACTCTGCCAGTATAGAGATAACCGCCACGGTCGAATACGACCTCGCTGATGCCTTTTGCGCTTGCGCGTTTTGCTGCAAGTTCGCCCACCATCTTAGCGGCTTCCGCTTTCGTTGCGTCACTCAATTTACCCTTTAATTCAGCATCCATAGAGGAAGCCGAGCAAAGTGTGTTTCCAGCAACATCATCAATAAACTGAACATAAACATTGTTTAAGCTTCTGTATACGTTCATTCTCGGACGGCTTGCCGTACCCGAAACCTTATTACGGATTCTCTGATGACGCGCTTTTCTAACTTTATTTCTATCTTTTTTACTAATCATTTGCTCATCACCCTCCGTTACATACCTGTCTTACCGACTTTGCGGCGGATATATTCACCCTGATACTTGATGCCCTTGCCCTGGTAGGGTTCCGGCGGTCTCAGAGTACGGATATTCGCTGCACACTGCCCAACGTGCTGTTTGTTGATCCCTTTGATGATGATCGTGTTGGGGTTGGGTACTTCAAACGTAATGCCCGCAGGCGCTTCCACTTCCACCGGATGGGAATACCCAAGTCCGAATACAAGCTTTGTGCCCTGAAGCGCTACCCTGTAACCGACG
>NZ_JAYFPU010000130.1:0-3077 GCF_034927525.1 Christensenella sp. | reverse complement strand
TAAGGCTGTTGATTGCTATAGCGATCATCTTTGAGTTTTCTTAATGTAATCCTATCCGGCGTTTTTCCCAGTGCTACTTCTTCGGATACTTCACGCAGCAACCTGTCATTGGCTTGATTAACTCCAGCATTTGACGAATATCCCAGCAGTATAGTCCCCATATTGGAAGCAGCCACTGTAGCAAAAATTACCAAAAAGATATATTTCACAAAAGCATATTTGCAACCTATGCCTTTCAGCTTACAATCGATCCAACAAGTCAGATCAACATAGGAAAACGCAAGAACCGGTATTGTGAACAGCATAAATGGCAATACCATACGATACGCAATTCCCGGAGCAACAATTGCTCCCCCCGTTGCGATTAGTCCCGCAAAAAAAAATATACTCAAAAATGTTTTTTTACGTGCGCGGCTATAGCAAACCATTTGAATAACAGCCAACACAACAAATATACCAATCAAACCAATACTAATTTTTTTTGCGGAAAATGCGGAGACTACTCCTTGACCAGTGATCAACATAATTGCAAATAATACGGTCGATACCACAAGTACGATAAAATGAAACACCTTGCTTCCGTGCTTTTCTTTAATCATATAAATTGAAATCAGGATGAACATTGGAATAAAGAACAGCATAAACAGGTATAACGGTTCTCCGAATAATAGATTAAATAAATTTTCTACACCAGACATCATACGCTCTATCAACGGGATCGAATAATAGTCTGGAGTTCCGATAGCCCTGGCATTGCTTCCCGGCGATGCCAAAAGAATGATACTTCCTATGATAGCTCCCGCAAGAATAGCTATCATCCAAATGTTGTGTTTATCCAGCTTTTTGCTTTTCCATAAATTATATATAAAAAAGATTCCCAGTACAACAAGGAATGCGACGGCAAGTTGTTCCTGAGAAAATCCTCCAATGAACGCTAGAATAACCAAGGCAATTATCTTGCCCACAGATTTTTTGCGCTCTCCCATTAGATATTCATAACTAAAATAACTTACGATAACAATTGGTAACATAGGGATTAAATATAAAAACGATGCGGTGAACCAATACATGCCGTCTGCCGCAACATAAAATTCGATCAGTCCATATGCCAGGCATGTTATGAGCGCCGTTAAAGTTTTTGGTAGATTCCCGTTATCCGTCACAATGCGGAAAAACACATAAAAAATTCCTGCCGTCACCAGGGACTGTACTAACCGCATGCACCATAGCCCAACATGACCAGACATAATCTCGAAAAAGAAGAATAGAACCCTGCCACCCCAAATATTATAGTGGCCTGTTAAAAATTCCCACAATTGCGCCGACGAGAAATTCATCCCGGTCGCTCCCTGAACAATATATGCATACTGTAAGGACAAATATCCGTAATCGTCAAAATATAAAAAAACTGCCTGCATCTGAAAAAACAAATAAATAAAAAAAAATATAAAGACTATGATCGGCCCAATCTCTCTGCGAGAAAAAGGTGCTTTTGACAACCCCACTTTGTCCACACTGCCTTCCTACACCGGAACGGTGTATCTTTTCGTTCATGCATATTTCAACATCAAATCAATCAAAACAATGCTTTTTTAGCCCGCTCTCTGCTGCGTGAAAATCTTTACACTTTATTATAGCATAATTTATAAAGTATCCATAGAAAAAACTTTGTATTGCTGACTAAATATAATAGTTTTGACGTGTAGCAAAAAATGATTGGGGGTAGAATCGTTAATATCCCTTTCGTATGTCGTGGCTTTTACATACCTTTGTCCGCTATTTGTGTTAGAATAAAGTATAAAAGTATTTTAGAAGGACATTTCATGATCGGACTCATCGGTGGTGAGGATAGAATGCGCGTCGTTTACACCTCCGGTATCTACAACTTATATGGCGGACGTGCAAACGGTCGAGTGGGAAGGGTGATAAAATCTTATGAAAATAACAGTCATCAACGGTACCGAAGTAAAAGGCTGCACCTATCACATCAAGGAAAATTTTTTAGATGTGCTGCGGGAAGGTAACGAGATCACTGAGTTTTATCTCCCGAAGGATATGCCGCATTTTTGCTGCGGATGCAAGACGTGCTTTTTGAAAAGCGAGTCGATGTGCCCACATGCCAAATACGTCATGCCTATTTGGGAAGCCCTGCTCGACGCGGACCTGCTTGTGTTTACCTCCCCCGTGTATGCGCTGCGCGCAACGGGGCAGCTAAAGGCTTTACTCGACCACCTGTGCGTGCATTGGATGGTACACCGCCCGGATGATCAAATGTTTTCAAAATGCGCTGTGGTCTTGACGAACGCGATCGGCGTATTCAACGGCGGTGCGCAAAAGGATATTGCCACCAGCCTTTTATGGCTGGGCATTTCAGACATCAAAAAATTGGGCGTCGGGCTTCTCGAAGGTATTGTATGGGACGAGCTTTCAGAAAAACGCCGCGGCATCATCACCGCCAAGATAAAAAAGCTTGCAAAAAGGTATGTGCACCCCCTTCGCCCTGCGCGCAGGGGCTTGAAGGTTTCTCTTTTGTTTTCCATTACAAGGGCAATGCACCAGGGTTTTTCCAAAAAAGAAAATCCGCTTTCGGCGGACAACCAGTATTGGCTCGATAAAGGATGGATCAAATAAGGACGCGGCGTGCAAACAAACCAAAAGCGGCATATCATATGCCGCTTTTTTACGTTTTATTGCACTGTTGGAATCAGCCCGATATACGGTGCAAGCGCGATCAATATTGTGGCGATTACAAGCATAGGCACACCGTATTTGATCATGAATTTTAGATAGGTATTGTATGGCACGCCATACATTTCCGCGGTACCTAAGTTGACCGCACCCGGATAGATGAGCGTCATGAAGTTGAGACCCACCGTAAACGAGCTGATCAGTATGACCTCTCCGCCCACAGCACCGATCGCCGAACTTGCAAACAGCGCCGCAGCGACCGCGCCCAAAATGGGCATGGAGAGCCCCGCAACCCCGCTTGTGGACTGCAATGCAAGACCGATCAGCAGATATGAAACGACCGCCACCACCGCGAATATCCACAGTGGCACCTGCGCGAGCCCGTTCGA
>NZ_JAYFPU010000372.1:0-2084 GCF_034927525.1 Christensenella sp. | reverse complement strand
GAAAGATTGGACAGTTTACAGAGCAACAGGAGAAACACTTGATAAATTGGCAAGTGAATAAAACCCCAGTTTATCGAGTAAATAAAACATAAGCACAGAGCGGTCAACAATCGACCACTCTTTTTTATATTGTTTCTTAATTGCCGACATGCTCAGTCACACAGGCATCCCGGGGGATATACCGCCCGCAGTCCTCTTGGATGACCACCCCATTTTCGACCACCACCTGGCCCCGATCTCGGGCGGCCAGGCAGTGGCTTAGGCCCCGGGCGGGGCTTAAGTGGACCACATAGGCCGGGGCAACTGCTGCCTCGGCAATGGCCAGATACCGCTCCACGGCTTCCGCTACCACAAACCCCGGGCGGGATAGGGGATGGGCGGCCGGAGGGAGCTGCCCCAGTGCCCGCTGCTCTGCGGTCAGGGCTTCCACCAAATAGCCATTTTCGCAGTGCATACAGCTGAGGCCTCCGATGGCATCAATGGCTTCCAGGGCTTCAAAGATGCTGCGGTCATCACAGCGCAGGGAGGGGTAGGCCATGTAGAATTTAAAGGAGGAGACCCCCGGGCGCGCATGTCCACCAGCTCCCGTCTTGTGGTGTCATTCCAGTCTGAAATGGCCATATGAAAGCCGTAGTCGCAGCTGCACACCCCTTCGCTCATGGCGAACCAATGGTTCAGCCCCTCTTCCAGGGTTTCCCCTCGCTCCTGGGTGGCAAAATCTAAAATCGTGGTGGTCCCTCCGGCGATGGCACCCAGGGTCCCGCTTTTAAAATCATCGGCGGTATGGCAGGTGCCGGTGGTGAGATCCAGATGGGTATGGGGGTCGATAAAGCCCGGAAAAACCAGCTTGCCGCTGGCATCCATCACCTCGGCGCCATCGACACTGATTTCCGGTGCCACCTCTACAATTTTTTCATCCTCAATGAGGATATCACATTTTTCGACGGACCGGGGGGAGACCACCTGTCCATTTTTTATGATTATACGTTTCATGGGTTGCCTTTCTTTTGATTAAATGAATGCAGGGGCGATGGGAGGTTGGTGAGTGGGTGTCCCCCTGGGATAGTGCACTCCTGCAATTGGCGGTCTTAATCCTCGCACACACCCGATATTTTCCAATGGTAACCGTTAATCTTCAGCCTCACTTCTTTATACCTATCACCGTGAGTGAACTTCCAGTGGCGTCCGCAAGCTACCCCCAGGCTGTCTGACGGTGTATGACACTGCCGTAGCATTGGGGCGGACGGTGATATGCTCCGATTTGCCGCCCTGTGACTTTCGCAAAACAAAAGTCTATTCCCCGTCTCCTTTTAAATCACTTTTTTCTACATCTTCATCAACGCAAGCGTGCCTACAATGGCGGTTGAGAGTTGCCCCAGGCTGTCCCGGTGGGGATTACACCGGCGGAGCCATCGGGACGGACTGAGCCGTGCTCTGGTTTGCCGCCAAAAAAGGTATCAGAAAACAGAGAGTGTATAAGGGCTCACATTGTAAACTAAAATAGCTGCGCCGTTGAGGGACCTTTATGAGTGTTCGGCTTAAAGCAGTAACCAACAATATCCGTTAAACATTTGCTTAATCAACAGACCCCGAATTGGCCCAGCCTCTGCCATCAGCGGCAAACCAGCAAGCACTGCCTGTCCGGATCCGCCGGCGCAGCGGTGTAATCCCCACCGGGACAGCAGCCGCCGCCAACCACGCCCCGCCATCTTTCCTCCAACCACAGCAACCCCTCCGGCAAGGGAGAGGTCGTTGTAGTACTATTTTGAACTATTTAAATCAGGTAATTGTAGTGATTAACGACGGCTTTTAGGATATCGTTAATTCCAGCGGGAATGCACGGATCACCGATGGTGGTCTGGAGCACTTCGCCGTCCAATCGAACGGTCACCTGGTTGCCTGTTCCCAGAAGGAAACCGCTATTGGTACTATTATCCAGGTCTTCCTGGGTATGGAACAGGGTGAACTTATCCTTGTAGGGTGCACTGTCATAGGGACAGAACATCATGCAGTTGCCGCATTCATTACACATGCGGTCCACATGAATGATCTGACGCATTTTGTGGTGGGGCACGGTGATGGCA
>NZ_JAYFPU010000244.1:0-2175 GCF_034927525.1 Christensenella sp. | reverse complement strand
GCGTGTTTAGTCACCGTGAAAATATCAAGCGGCTGATCAGCGGAACAGAGCATAAATTGAGCCTTTCCAAAAAATGACAACAGGCAAAAAACGCTTGCATATCGCGGAAAAATGTGGTATTCTATATACTGTTAATAAGATGTTAGCATCGAAGAGTGGGATTGACGCCCACTCTTTCGCATTATAAATACGGTTTTTTGGAGTAAAGATGGCAAAAAATGTGAAATTGGCGGTCGAGGAAATCGCCCGTCCGATCATTGAAGATATGGGTCTCATTTATATCGATACAGAGTATGCAAAGCAAGGCCAGGACTGGATGCTGACGATTTTCATGGACAAGGATGGCGGTGTGCTGCTTGATGATTGCGAGCTGGTGAGCAGGGCTGTAGAAGCGGTGCTTGATGAACAAGACCCGGTTGCGGAAAGCTATTGCCTGTGCGTTTCCTCGCCCGGACTTGACCGTGAGCTGAAAACGGAAGGCGACTTTGCCCGCAGTATGGGAAAGGCGATCGATATCAAGCTGTACAAACCGTTTGAGGGCAGCAAGCTTTTTACAGGGATTTTGACAGGCCATGCCGAGGGTACGGTAACGATCGAAACGGACGCAAACGAGATCGTCTTTGAAAAGAGTGAAATTGCAAAAATAAACTTGCATTTGGACATATAAAAGGAGATTGACTATGAACACAGATTTTATGGAAGCCTTGAGCGACTTAGAACATGATAAAGGGATCAAAAAAGATATTTTACTGGAAGCGATAGAGACCGCTCTTATATCAGCATACAAGCGTCACTTCGGCACAGATCAGAATGCGCGCGTGGAGATCGATGCAGATACGGGCGAGATCAAGGTTTTCGCAATCAAGAATGTTGCGGCGGAAGTGGAAGATGCGGAGACGGAAATATCGCTTGAAGAAGCACGGGAGATCAACGATAAATATGAAGTAGGAGATGTGGTGGAGACGGAAGTCACGCCGCGTGAATTTGGACGTATTGCGGCGCAGACCGCAAAGCAGGTGGTTGTACAGCGTATTCGTGAAGCGGAGCGCGGGATCATCTATGACCAGTATGCTGAAAAAGAAAACGAAGTATTGACGGCGATCGTGCATCGTATCGAGCGTGGGAACGTATATGTGGAGATGGGACGTGCGGAAGGCATTATACCTGTCAGCGAAACGGTTTATACAGAGCAGTACAACATCAACGACCGCATCAAGGTCTATGTGCTGGAAGTAAAGAAAACGAACAAAGGCCCCCAGATCATCGTGTCCCGTACACATCCGGCCTTGATCAAACGTTTGTTTGAGCTGGAGGTTCCGGAGATCCGTCAGAATGTCGTGCAGATCAAAAGCATTGCGCGTGAAGCGGGCGGACGCACGAAAATCGCGGTATACAGCGACGAAAAGGACATTGATCCGGTAGGCGCGTGCGTAGGACACAAGGGAACGCGTATTGAAAAAGTCGTGGAAGAACTGAATGGCGAGAAGATCGACGTTGTACCGTGGAGTTCCGACGCGATCGAGTTTATTGCCAATGCGCTGCGCCCGGCAAAAGTCGTGATGGTGCAGATCAACGAGGACGAAAAGGCCGCTAAGGTCATCGTGCCGGACTATCAGCTGTCTCTGGCGATCGGCAAGGAAGGGCAGAATGCACGTCTGGCTGCCAAGCTGACAGGCTGGAAGATTGATATCAAGAGCCAGTCGCAAATTGAACAGGAAGTATTTGGCGAAGATTTTGCCAATGCAGATACAACACTTTCCGACGATTTCGGCGCTGTTGCAGAGCTGAACGAGGAAGAAGCTGTTGAGGAAGTGGAAGAAGATATCGTACTTGATTCACTAGAAGAGGAAGAAGCACAAGAGGACATGGCAGAGGAAGAAAAGACAGAGCAGTAAGGGAATATGGAAAAACAAAAGCATCTTCCGTCGCGCATGTGTATTGCCTGCCGGAAGATCAGGCCGAAGCAGGAGCTGGTTCGTATCATAAAATTGCGTGACAACGGTTATAGGGCAGACGTTTCAGGCAAGCAGCAGGGCGGACGCGGGGCATATGTTTGTCCGGACGCGGCATGCGTGGAAAAAGCCAAGAAGATATTTGGCAAAGCGATGCACTGCCGGATGGATGATGCGTTGTATGAAGACCTGATGAAGGTGGCAAATGAATATACAGAGAAAT
>NZ_JAYFPU010000349.1:0-9686 GCF_034927525.1 Christensenella sp. | reverse complement strand
CCGGCAGGCGATATCGGTGTGGGTGCAAGAGAGATCGGTTTTATGTTCGGTATGTACAAAAAAATCAAAAACCGCTATGAAGGCGTGCTGACGGGCAAAGGACTTGAATACGGCGGCAGCCTCGCACGTAAGGAAGCGACGGGCTATGGCCTTGTATACTTTATGAAGGAAGCGATCGAAGCAAAAGGCAAGTCCTTTCAGGATGCGACAGTCGTCATTTCCGGATCGGGCAACGTTGTGATCTATGCGACAGAAAAAGCGCAGCAGTACGGCGCGAAGGTTGTTGCGCTTTCCGATTCCAATGGCTATATTTACGATCCGGAAGGAATCCAGCTGGATATCGTAAAAGAGATTAAGGAAGTGAAGCGCGGCAGGATCAAAGAATATGCGGATATGGTAAAGAGCGCGACATATACGGAAGGCTGCAAAAACATCTGGACAGTCAAATGTGATATCGCCCTTCCATGCGCGACGCAGAACGAGCTTGACGAGCAGAGCGCACAAACGCTTGTTAAAAACGGCGTATATGCGGTTGGGGAAGGCGCGAATATGCCTACCACGATCGAAGGAACGAACGTGTTCCAGAATGCAGGCGTTCTGTTTGCACCGGGCAAAGCCGCAAATGCCGGCGGCGTAGCAACTTCGGCGCTTGAAATGTCACAGAACAGCTTGCGCCTCGCGTGGACATTTGAGGAAGTAGACGAAAAGCTGCACCAGATCATGATCAACATTTACAAGAACTGTTCTTCTGCCGCAAAGGAATACGGCTATGAGGACAATCTGGTAGTGGGCGCTAATATCGCGGGCTTTGAAAAGGTCGCGAAGGCAATGATGGCGCAGGGGGTTGTCTGATCTGACGGCAAAAAACAATTAAGAAGGCGGGGAAGCATTTTCCCCGCTTTTTTCGTTTAATGAAAAAGACACTTGTTTATAATTAATACTGGGAGTACTATGGAATTAATAAAGCAATCCCGTGATGGAGGTACAAAAGGTTGGATATTCAGGTAAGATATGATGACCAGACAAAAGAGATCGTGGTTCTGCTCGACGGCGATCTCGATCTTAACAGCGTCAATGATTTCAAGAGACGCATGGACGAAAGCATCGAAGAATACAAAGCAGGTGTGAGCATCGATTGTTCCGCGCTGCGCTATATCGATTCTACCGGTTTGGGCGTGTTGGTAAGTATTTTAAAAAAGGTAAAAGAATACGACGGAACCATGAAGATATTACAATTGAAGCCGTATTTGTTCAAAATATTTGACGTAACAGGACTGACCAAAGTATTTGAGATTGAGGTGGCTTAACGATGGCTGAGATGATTGAAATGCGTTTTCCTGCCAAGCGGGAATATATCAAGGCGATCAGGCTTGCTGTTTCGGGTATTGCGTGCAATATCGAATATACGGTGGACGAGATCGAAGACCTGAAAACGTGCGTCGCGGAAGCATGTATTTTGCTTTTATGCGGACAAACGTGCGAAGCGATCGGGCTTGACATCGAATGCTCCGACAACATAAATTTCAGGATCCATGGGCTTGCGATCGACCCCGTCTGCGAAGAGTGTGACGACTGCACAGGCTTCAACGAAGAGATCAGCAGGCTGATGATCCAGTCCTTAAGCGAGGATGTGCAGTTTGTCGAGAAGGACGGCGTATTAAATGAGATCCTTTTTAAAAAGTCTCCGACGGCACAATGAATTCGCAAGTAGAAACGAGGGACTATAAAGTGACGGATTATTCGGCAATGGACAGCGATAAGCTGTTTGAATTGTATGTGAAGACCCATGATGTGGATATCAGGAACACGCTGATCGAGCGTTTTTTGTATATCGCAGAAATTGCCGCGAAAAAATTTGCAGGCAGGGGCGTTGACTACGAAGACCTGTATCAGGTCGCGAGTCTTGCGCTTGTAAAGGCGATCGAACGGTTCGAGCCGGAGCGCGGTATCAAGTTCTCGAGCTATGCCACGCCTTCGCTGATCGGCGAGATCAAAAATTATTTTCGCGATTCTTCCCGCGTGATGAGGCTTCCGCGCAGGGATACGGAGCAGCTCAAGAAAATCAAGCTGTATGTACAGGAATATATGGCGCAGAGGGGCATGAAACCATCTCCGAAAAAGATCGCCGAGCATCTTGATATGACGGTAGAGCGCGTTCTGGAAGTGATGGAAATGCAGCAGGCCGACAATGTGCTCTCACTGGACAGCGCGCTTGCGGACAGCGAAAATTTTTCGCTTGGCAATGTGCTGGGGCAGGATGACGTGAGCTTCGAGCATATCGAAAACCACGACTTCATAAACTATTGTATGAGTCTGCTAAACGACACGGAAAAGAAGATCATTGAGCAAAGATATCTTGGAAACAAGACACAAAAGCAAGTAGCGGATATGCTGAATGTCTCTCAGATGCAGGTATCGCGCATGGAACGAAAGATACTCGGCAAGCTGGCTGCAGTGTATAAAAAGTAACGAATTTTATAAAAACTTAATGTGGCGGCGCGTTTTGGAATACCGCCGGTGGTTACATATAAAGTAACGGTACACTCGATGTTGTGGCCGGCAAGCATATGTGTCAAAGGAAAAAGAAAGTGCGGATTAATAAATTACTGAGCAGCTTTGCGGAGCTGGGCGATACAATTGAATCGATCATTGCAGGCGTAGGGCAGGAAATGATTTTAAACGACGAACAGGAGTATAAGATCAGACTTGTCATGAACGAACTTGTCATGAATATTTTTAAATATTCCGACGCGGACAAAGTGAGCGTATGCGCGGATTATTACGATATGCAGCTCAAAATTCAGTTGGAAGACAATGGAAGTGGGTTCGAAAGCAAGAAAATAACAGAACGTAACGTGCAAGATGAAAACCTCCTGATGTGCGAAAGCGGCAGGGGTGTTTTTTTGGTGAAAATTATGGCGGACAGCTTGAAATATAGTGAGGTCGGGAACGCTGTGGCGGTCACGCTGAAGCTTGACTGATGCAGGGCATCGAAGCTTGTATAAAATATGATAAATGTGGTATAATTGCAGGAAAGTATCAACAAGATATAGAATACTGTGTCTTTAAGAACGGTTGAAGAAAGGTTTTTTATGGCGGTTAAGAGAAGACCTCCTGCAAGACGTGTAGCAAGGCGAATCAATCCCAAGTTTTATGTTTTTTTAGGTATCATCGCAGCAGCGGTGATCGCTATTGTTTTTTTTATTACCAATACAAACACAGCATTGGTCGAGCAGGGGGAGATCATGTTCGAAAAAGCGCTTCCTGTTGTGGTTGTGCGTGACGAGCAGGTCGTTTCTGCGCAGAACTACGGGAAACCCAATTACCTGGTGCAGGAAGGCGAACGCGTAGAGGCGGAAGCGGATGTTGCCGAGGTATACAGGGGCGGTTATAACGATAAGGTGGTCACTGAACTGCTGGAAATACAGGCCAAGATCGAGGATTATCAGGAAAATCTGATCAGTACGGATGAGCAGCTGCTGGCCTATAACAGTCAGATCACGCAAAAGGCTGCGGAAATGCGGCAGATTTTGAATGGCGAAGCTGCGGGCGATGTTGTTGTTGCGGAAAACGAACTGAAAGCGCTGATGGCGCAAAAACAGCAATATCTGCGTGATGCGGTCACGGCGGACGCCACGCTCAACGGTTTTTATAGTAATGAGACAGAGCTGCAGGGACGCGTAAACGAATGGAAAGAGGCGGTCAAAGCGCCGGAGGCAGGGGTAGTAAGCTTTTATTTTGACGGCGCTGAGACGATGCTGAATGCGGATAATATTGCAACGATCACATCTGCCGACGTCAACGAAATATTGAACGGTGGCGCAGACGAGCAGCAAAGCGCTTCCGCAGAAGATTCTGCGGAAAAACCGCTTTTCCGTCTTGTCAACAATTATCAATGGTTTTTGGTGGCGCAGTCCAGTACAGAGATACCGGAGTTTGCGCAGGGAAATGTGTTTTCCATTGCCTTTGACGATTATCTCGACAAGCCCTATTCGGGAAAGGTCGTGGGAACGGTCAAAGAAGAGGAAGGCTACGTTTATGCACTCGAGATCACAGACGATATCGGACAACTATTGAATGTCCGCAGAACGGATGCGAAAGTATTCTCAAAATTTGAAGGCATGAAGGTGCCTGAGAAGGCGATACAGGATAAGGACGGGGTGACAGGCGTCACAGTGGTTGCGGGGAGCGACAAGACATTCGTACCCGTCAACGTGAAGATCATCAAGGACGGAAGTGCGATCATAGAGCCGGCAGAGGCAGGCAGCATCCTGACCGTCAACCAGCATGTAGAGGTTTAGACATATGGGCTTAGCGGACAACATCAAAAAGGTACAGGAAAAGATTGCGGGCTATGCCGACAAGGCAGGCGTACGCGCAGAGGAAATATGCCTTGTGGCAGTATCAAAGACAGTAGATACGGACGTCGTGAAGCGGGCATACGATCTGGGGCTTGACACATTTGGTGAAAACCGCGTGCAGGAATTTCTGCGCAAAAGTGAAGCGCTGCCAAAAGATATCAAATGGAATTTAATTGGACAGTTGCAAACAAACAAGGTTAAGTATATAATTGATAATGGAGTAGATTTAGTACACTCCTTGGACAGGCTTGCGCTCGCGCAGGAACTGCAAAAGGTATGCATCAAAAAAAATTCTGTTATCGATGTATTAGTACAGGTAAACATTGCGAAGGAAGATACAAAATCCGGGTTATACGAAGAAGAGGTCGAAGACTTCTTTGGACAGATCGCGGAAATGGATCGGTTGAATGTTCGTGGGTTTATGACAATTGCTCCATACACAGACGACCGTACCTGTCTGCGAAAGATATTTGCGCAGACAAAAGCGTTGTATGATCAATGGAAGCCGCAGTTTGAGAGGTTCGATCTTCTTTCGATGGGGATGTCTAATGATTATGGCGAGGCGATCCTCGAGGGCGCAAACATGGTACGTGTCGGTTCTGCAATATTTGGCGAAAGAATCTATAAATAAATGCTGGGAGGCTTGGATTCATGGGAAAAATGGGCGATAAATTACTATCCTTCATCGGTCTTGAACCGACAGATGAGGAAGTAGACGACCGCTATTATGATGAACAGGATGATTTGCAAGACGATATGATGGGTTTTCCTGAAGACGACTTTGTACCGCCTGTTGAAGAAAAGAAAAACAAAAAAAGAGGAGAGACAGCAAAAGTGGTTGGCATTCCTGATACGAGCAAAGTAAGAGTATTGATATACAAGCCGGTTTCTTATGAGGATACACAAAGCATTATCGATCATCTGAAAGAGAAGAAGCCGATCATCGTCAATTTAGACGAGCTGGATACAGACGTTGCACAGCGCATCCTCGACTTTGTTAGCGGTGCTGTATACGCCCTGAACGGCAACATCAGGAAAGCGGCAAGGAACATTTTTGTGGTTGCGCCTTATAATGTCGACGTATCGACGAATACGGCGGAAGTTGCTGACGAATTTGGTTTCAGCTATTTAGAACGCGAATAGGACAAAGTGAGCGAGGGGGACGCCGATGAATATTACGCCGAAAGATATTCTGGAAAAAGAATTTGCTAAAAAATTCAACGGATATGATCCGGAACAGGTCGACGAGTTCTTAGACGAGGTCATCAAGCAGTTTGAATCCTTATTGGAAGAAAACGAGAACATCATCGCGAAGAACGAGGAGATGAAGTCTGAGATCGCACGTCTGAAGCAGAAGACGGATAAACTCGACAATATCGAAGAAAAGCTGATGTCGACGGTTATCACTGCGCAGCGTAATGCATCGATGTATATTGAGCGTGCGGAAATGCAGGCACAGAAGATCATGGACATTGCAAACCAGAATGCAAAGACAGTGATCGAGAGCACGCAGCTTCGGATGGAAGCGGCTAAGCAGGAACTAAGAAAGTACGAAAAGCAGATCACGGACTATAAGAAGCGCTTCAGGATGTTCTTAGAAGACCAGATGTCTTATGCGGATGCAAAGCTTGACGACGAGACGCTTGTCGGTCATCAGGCGGCAGAGATCAGTCAATCGATCAGCAACCTGACGAACCAGATGGCAGACCTCGATACGTCGTCTGTGCGTGAATCTATCCATCTGAACGAAATACTCAAACAGTCCAAAGAAGATACGATGAATGATTTCCGCAAGAGCACGGCAGATTTGCAGGATATTGTGAACGAGATCATCGACGACTGACAGAAACAGTGTGATAAATACCGCTTGTTTTACCGGGCGGTATTTTTTTTTGTTTTTGGATATGGTATAATACGACTTGATGATGCGAACGGAGAAATGTAAATGATATATGTATTATTGATTGCCGCGATCGTTGCGGGAGACCAGATCGTAAAAATGATCGTAGCCTCTACCATGACGGTGGGGCAGTCCTTTTCCCTCATTCCGGGTTTTGTCAACATTACATATGTGCAAAATACGGGTGCGGCTTTCAGCCTGTTTTCAAATGCCACGTGGATTCTCGCTATCCTGTCCAGCGTGATGGCGGTGATCGTGATCTATATCTTATTTAAATACAAGAATCAATTCAAATCAAAGCTCTTTAATTTTTCGATGGCGTTCATCGCGGGCGGCGCGATCGGGAACGTGATCGATAGGATAGCGCACGGCTATGTGATAGATATGCTGGAGTTTGACTTTGTAAACTTTGCGATCTTTAATGTGGCGGATTCCTTTGTATGTATCGGTGCGGTTATGTTGGGTATTTTTGTGATATGGTTCTGGGACAAGCACAAGAAGGCGGAAAAGATAAATGACGGAAAGTCATAAAATCATCGCAGATGAATCGGGTGCACGGCTTGATTCTTTTCTTGCGGGTGAATTAACCCAGTACACGCGTTCCTATTTGAAGCAGCTGATCGATAACGGCGGCGTTTTTTTGAA
Organism: Christensenella sp.; assembly: GCF_034927525.1. Lineage (NCBI taxonomy): Bacteria > Bacillati > Bacillota > Clostridia > Christensenellales > Christensenellaceae > Christensenella > Christensenella sp. The sequence continues at coordinate 2,780 of NZ_JAYFPU010000349.1, read as the reverse complement.
CGGCAGGCTGGCAAAAGCCAGCACGAAAATAAGAAGCGGAGACGAAGTGACGCTTACTGTTCCTAGGCAGCAGGAAGTTGACATTCTGCCTGAAGATATCCCGCTTACCATCGTCTATCAGGACAAAGATATCGCAGTGATAAATAAGGCGCAGGGCATGGTGACGCATCCGGCGGTGGGCAACTATACGGGTACGCTCGTGAACGCGCTTCTGCATCATTTACAAGATTTGTCGGGGATCAATGGCGAGCTGCGGCCGGGCATCGTACACAGGCTGGATAAAGGTACGTCGGGGCTGCTTGTTGTTGCGAAAAATGACGAGGCGCATCAGTCGCTGAGTAAGCAAATCGAAGAAAAGACGGCAAGCCGCGTTTATCAGGCGCTTGTTTTCGGAAACATTAAAACGGACGAAGGCGTGATCATGACGCACATCGGCAGAGACCCGCGCGACCGGAAGAAAATGGCGGTGCTGCGCACAGGCGGACGAGAGGCGATCACGCAATACAGCGTGCTTGCGCGTTATGAAGGTCATACGCTTGTGGAATGTACGTTAAAGACAGGACGTACGCATCAGATACGCGTCCACTTAAAGCATTTTGGGTTTCCTGTGGTAGGCGACCCGGTATATACAAAGAAAAAAGACAAATTTGGCTTGAACGGACAATTGCTGCACGCATATAAATTAGGGTTTCATCATCCAAGAACGGGAGAGTGGATGGAGTTTCTTGCACCGTTGCCGGATTATTTTGAAAATGTTCTGCAGTCGCTCAAAAAAATATGAAAAACTGATTGAATCCACAGCCACGATTTGATATACTGATACAGGAGAAAAACAAAACCTTTAAACAGGTCCATTGAGAGGCCGTAAGGTGTGCATAAGAGAAGTTTTTTGTGTGCCTTGCTGCGTCTTGAAAAGATGTAACAAGGTATTTTTTTTAGGAGTTTTACAATGGAAGGTCTAAAGAAAACAACGATCATGGATCAGGAGACGATGCAGCGTACTTTAAAGCGTATCGCGCACCAGATCATTGAGAATACGGACGGTGCGAAGGAGCTTCATATGATCGGCATCCAGCGCCGGGGCGTTACCATTGCCAAGCGTATTGCATCCTATATCAAAGCGTTCGAGGGGCGTGATGTTCCGTTGGGGACGCTCGATATCACGTTTTACAGGGACGACCTGTCAAAAGATTCGGAGCAGCCGGTCGTGAGTGCGACACATATCGATTTTGACGTGAACGACAAGAAAATTGTACTGGTGGACGACGTGCTCTATACGGGGCGTACTGCGCGCGCTGCAATGGACGCGATCATGGATATGGGACGTCCGGACTGTATCAAGTTTGCGGTGCTTATAGACCGCGGACACCGGGAATTGCCCATTCGTGCCGACTTTGTGGGGAAGAACGTACCGACCGCGGCACATGAAATGATATCGGTCAAAGTAATGGAATTTGATAACGAGGAGAGCGTCGATATTTGCGACTCGAAAAGCGATATGTAAGCCTTATTCATGGGATTGGATAAGGCTTTTGCATATATGGAATCATCATATATTAATTGGGAGGTATCATAATGGACAAAATGATCGAACAACAACAGCAAGGCTGGGCTAAAAAAGCGATCCTTGGTTTCCAGCATCTGTTCGCGATGTTTGGCGCGACGGTACTGGTTCCGCTCCTTACCGGTCTCAATCCCGCAGTGGCGATCTGCTGCGCGGGTATCGGTACGCTTATTTTCCACCTGCTGACAAAGGGAAAGGTTCCGGTATTCCTGGGTTCAAGCTTTGCATTCATTGGCGTTATCATCATCGTTGCGACACAGATCAGCGGGGTAGACCCTTCGGTCGAAGGCTTCCTTGCTTCACCGGCCTATCAGGCGGCACTGCCGTATGTGGCGATCGGTATCATCGCGGCAGGTGCGCTTTACCTGATTCTTGCACTGCTTGTAAAGCTGATCGGCGTAAAACGCGTGATGTCAGTGTTCCCACCCGTCGTGACAGGCCCGATGATCATGGTCATTGGCCTGACGCTTGCGCCTACGGCTTTTAATAACATCATCACGGCTCCGGCGGCAGAAGGTATCCCGGATCTTTTATGGATGCGCTGGGTGATCGCGCTGATCGTGGTAGCGACAATGATTATTATTTCTATATTTGCCAAGGGTTTCTTCAAACTGGTTCCGATTATCATTGCGATCGCTGTAGGGTATACCTGCGCCGCGCTGATGGGACAGGTCGATTTTTCAGGCTTCCAAAACGGCGCGAATCTTGGCTTTCAGGTGCCGAATTTCAACTTCTTCTTTACACACGAGCTTGATCCGTCAAAGGTAGTGATGGCGATCGCGATCATTGCACCGACGGCGATCGTTACATTCATGGAACACATCGGCGACATTACGACGAACGGCGCGGTCGTTGGTAAAAACTTTATCGAAGATCCGGGACTGCACAGGACGTTGATGGGCGACGGTATTGCGACGATGGTCGCCGGTCTTTTGGGCGGCCCCGCAAACACAACATACGGCGAGAACACAGGCGTTCTTGCTGTTACAAAGAACTACAATCCCGTAACGCTGCGCATCGCGGCTGTATTTGCGATCGTTATCAGCTTCTTTGGGATTTTTACGGCGTTCCTCGGCTCCATTCCGGGCGCGGTCATGGGCGGCGTTTCCATCATGCTGTTTGGTATGATCGCAACAATAGGTCTTAGGACATTGGCAGAAGCGAAGCTTGATTTCTCGCACAGCCGTAACCTGATCATCGTATCGCTGATCCTCAC
>NZ_JAYFPU010000203.1:0-5662 GCF_034927525.1 Christensenella sp. | reverse complement strand
ATGGACAGATGGCTGAGTTGGCTTAAGGCGCACGATTGGAAATCGTGTGAACGTTAATAGCGTTCCGGGAGTTCGAATCTCCCTCTGTCCGCCACGCATGGAATGCTAGGAAAAAACGCACCAAAGGGTGTGTTTTTTCGTGCAGTCCAGCGGCTCTCTTTATATCATAAGGGGCCTCTTTTGTTCCTGTAATCTTACTCTATTCCGAATAACTGCAAAAACTTTTGCCAAAAAGTTGATTCCTCTTTGGGCGCTGGATCGGCTTTGTTTTCTTCCTGTACCGAAATCGCATCTGTTCTGATTGCAAATTGTACGGAGGAAACATTCGTATTTTTGTCTGATGCGAATGAGATAGGCGTTGTATCACCACTCCCTATAGAAGCCAATACTTCGTCAATCTTTTCTTCGGCCTTACCATCCATTCCGTCGCTCTGTTCCCTCATTTCACCTGTTCCTTCCGCAAGCGCGGACGCTCCCTTACATAAAGCGGTCAAGCCATCGTAAAGGGTTTGGGTCCCTGCATATAGAACGCCTGAGCCCTCCTGCAATTCCTTACTTCCCTCAGACAGGGCGGAAACGCCGCTCATGATCTGCGTATATCCCGCAGAAAGCTGCGCGACGCCATCTGAATATTCCTGCAAACCACGATCCAGCTTACTGTATTCTGCCGCCAGTTTATTGATGCCGGAGGACAACTCCGCAAGCTTTGAAAGCATCCCGCTCAGTGTTTCAGTAAGCTCTGAGATTGCCGCGTCAAACGAATCATAGTTTTCCTGTAAATCCGTTAGTCCGGCCTGCAGCGAACCTGCCGCACCGGAAATGCCGTTCAGGTAGCTTGCCGTACCGCCGATTGCCGCATTATTACCTTGAAGTAATGTCACTACGGTTTCAAGCTGATCGATTTGGCTGCGCAGTTGTTCTGCCTGTGCTGCCTGTGCGGGATCAGTTTCATCCAGCGAATCGATCATAGAGCGCAGGGAGCTGATTTGGGTTTCAAGATTTGAAACAGCCTGCGCGTTTCCCGCCTTAAGTGCATCAATATCTAGACCGTTTGCTGCCATGGCATCCTTATATTGGACGTATCCTAAGGCATCCTGCAAGCCGGAAGCCCCGCCGGATAAACTGTTAATGCCAGTTTTTATCGCCGCGGAAGATTCCGCAAGCGCGGTGATTTGCTCCTGCGAAACCGAGACAGATTGCAGCGCCCCCTGTATTTGCGACAGCGCTTCCTTCATTTGGGAAGAGCCGTCAAGCAATGCTCCTGATTGTGCGTTCAGTTGATTGAATCCATCCTGCATGGCAGTTACCCCCGCCTGCAAATCGTTAAGGCCGCGATCTAAACTGTCTGCGCCGTTTTTCAGTGAGGCTGAACCTTTGGTGAGCCCGGAGCCGCCGCCTCTTAAGGCAAGCGCGCTATCCGCCAGCGAAATTGCGCCGTCGTTTAACTCGACCGTACCGTCTATCAGTTTTCCGATTTCTTCCATCAGCTCTTGATCGTCGATATCAACATCCATATTCAACCTGATGCCATTGATCGTTACGGCGTCCATTTCAAAATCCTTCACATCCGCGGTGATCACCGTGTCGATCCCTTTTCCGGGCAGGATCGTATACGCAAGCTGCTTATCGCTTCCCACATTTGCAATCGTTGCTTCTTTCGCTGTAATATTCGTGCACTTGTTTGCATCCAGCAGGAAGGTTGCCTGTAACGCGTAATCCTCAAAGAACGTTCCTGTGCACGCTTCGTTTTTGGTGATTTGGAACCACACCTCAAGCTTTCCGCTTTTTCCCGCAATTTCTTTGGGGGAATATTCCTTTCCCTCCAAAAAGTACCGAATCGAAATATTCCAGGGAATGGGCGTGGACGCGTCCATGATGCCTTCGTAATACACCTTTTCCGCTTGATCGGAAAAGGTGATCGTATCGCTGTTTTTTATGATTGGCGTTTCGGAGGTCAGCATTCTGACCTCGGTATAGACGCCGTAATCGGTAATATCCCCGCCCGAAAAGCTGTTCACAACATAAACGCCGTTTACCGCTCCGTTTCCGTTCGCTATAGCATAAACAACTTCTTCTTTTTGGTTGGGCGCCGCTGCGGCAAGCGCGGGTGACGCAGCGCCTATCATCATGATTGCCGCCAGAAATGCCGCCAGCCATTTTGTATATTTTTTCATTTACTTGAAACCTCCTTATGTTCCTTCAAAAAATTTGCATGACGCGTTGTTTTATTGATCAATCCGTCAAAGATATAGAGCAGCCCCGGAAGGACGAAGATCACCACTACAAGGGAGCACAGCGTGCCATAGCCGAGGAAATACCCGAGCTGCGACAAAATCCCATGCGTTGAAATCATGCCCAGCAGGAAGCCTATGGCTGTGAGTGCACTGCCCGACGTGAGGATCGATACCATGCACGCTGAAACCGTCTTTAGGATGGATTCCTTTTTCCCCATACTTCGGCGGAACTCCTTGTAGCGGTCCGTAAACAAGATCGCGTAATCAACCGTCGCCCCGAGCTGGATCGAGCTGATGATCAGATAAGAGATATAGAACACTGTCGATCCCATAAAATAGGGAATGGCAAGATTGACCCAGATTGCCGTTTCGATCGCCAACACAAGCAGTATGGGGATGGAGACAGATTTCATCGCGAACAGCAGCACCACAAACACCGCCGCAATTGCAATCAGGTTGACTTTGACCATATCCGAGGTGATCGTATGCATCAGGTCATAGGTGCTGACCCCATCGCCCGCGAGGTAATCGGAATCCGGATAATACCTGTTGGCAATGTCGCGGATCTCTTCTATGAGCGAAAACGTTTCCTCACCCTCATAGTCAACGCCAACGGAGATGACCATGCGGCTGTAGTTTTCCGATATCAGTTTTGAGAGCGTGTCGCTATCCACATATTCGGTCGGCACCTCCGGCCCTGCGTTATCCGCATAAGAGATGATATCTGTAACATCATAAAGCCCGTGCAGCTCATCCGATAGCTGCTTTTCTGTAGCGGGGCTTCCCTTCGGCACGATCAGCACATAGGTATCGCTTTTTCCAAAGGCATCTTCCACTGCCTTGGTATCCGCCCCTAGCTGTGTTTCCGAACCAAAAATATGGGAAGCGCCATAATAGTATTGGTTGCTGTTCGAGGCAAGATAAGCGGGAATGATCAGCAGCGCGAATATGCACGCGGCCGGCACCATAACGCGGCATACTGCCTTGCCAAATCCCCGGAAATCCGGCATAAATGATTTGTGCCGGGTTTTGTCGATCAGTTTATAGGTGCAGAGAATTAGGCATGGCGAAAAAACAAATACGGTAATCAAGCTAATTGCTATCCCTTTTGCCAGTGCGAGCCCCAGATCTGGCCCAATCTGAAACTGCATCAGGCATAAAGCGAGAAACCCAATCACTGTGGTAAGGCCGCTCGACAGAATAGACGAGGTGGATTTGCATAATGCCTGCACCATAGCTTCCTTCGGGTCGGCATACTGCTCGCGGCATTCTGCGAAGCGGTGCAGCAGGAATACGGAATAGTCGAGGGATACCGCAAGCTGCAAAATATTGCCCGCCGCATTCGTAACAAAGGAAATTTCGCCAAATATCAGATTGGAGCCCGCATTGATCAATATCGCGATTCCCAGGCTTCCGAGGACGATCAACGGCTCCAGCCAGGAAGTCGTCGTCAGCAGGAGAACAGCCAGCACAAAAATCACGGCGATGCGGGCGATCTTGGATACTTCGGAAACCGTGCTTGAAGTTGCGACAGCGGTGGAAACGGCGCTTCCGGTCATCGCGTTTTCGTATCCGATCACGCTGCGGATTTCGTTCACTATTTCTGTCAAGCGGCCGTCATTTTCCAATGTGAGCGTAAAGAGCGCCGTGTTGTCTTTATAGTAACTTTCCACAGTGTCGGCATCCAGCGTTTCGATGGGCGTTACGATATCTTCGGCATCGTCAAGCCAAGTGACATCGGTAACGCCGTCTATTGAAAGAAGGCGTTCTTTGTAAGAAAGAGCCTGCGGGATAGAAACGTTCCGGATCATCACCCGGGCGTTGGGGATCCCACTGCCAAATTCAGCTTCCATTACGTCGAGGGACACGGTGGAGGCTGTATCTTCCGGCAAATAATCATTCATTTCGTAATTGACCGAAATAAACGGCTGGCACACAGCGCAAAACACCGCGCATAGGATAAAGGCAACCAGAATAATCTTTCGATGTTTGACAATTCCGCGATAAAAATTTTGCATTTGCTTTATTCTCCTTTTATCGCCGTGCCGGTAATATAAAAAATATTACTTGGGCAATGCAGCGTTAACCTGACTGCTTTTTCGTCCGCATATCCTTGCGCAAGGAACGGGATGGTACGCACAAGCGTAATGAGTTTGCCTTTAAGCGCATACGTTCCATCCTCCGCGACTGTTCCAACAACAGGATTTTCGTGTCCAAGTATGTTGAGGCATCCATTGATCTCCTCTTGCGTTCGCCTGACGTACAGTTTCCCTTTTCGATTGCCAAGTTGTGTTTTCATCACAACGTCATAAGTATATTCCATAAGATTCCGCTTCCTTTCAATGGAATCATATCGGCATATTTCGCGTGGTTCAATGGTCAATCCTGTGGCATTTGGGTAAAAAACGGACAACTGGATTTCATTTGGCGGGCAAAAGAAAATCGGGAATTTCATTTCCCGGACAGATTGCGCAGCGTTGTCCATTGAATTGTTTGATGGGCAACTGTATAATGAATTTTATAAAGGAGTCATGTATGGAACACAGAATTACGACGCTGAACACCAAAAGGGCATTGGCCGCCTCCCTAAAGAAATTGATGCCCAAAAAAGCGCTTTCCAAAATTACGGTCAGCGAAATTGTTGCGGATTGCGGTGTCAATCGAAAAACTTTTTACTACCACTTTGAAGACGTTTCCTCCCTGCTTATATGGATGCTGGAGCAAGAGGCTTTAGAGGTGGTTAAGGAGTTTGATCTGTTGGTGGACTGTGAAGACGCGATCTTGTTTGTTATGGATTATGTAGACGCTAACCAGCACATCCTGAATTGCGCATTTGATTCTTTGGGACGCGAAGGGCTGAAAAAGTTCCTGTATGCTGATTTCATTGGAATTTTAGGGGCGACGATCGAGAATGCCGAACGTGAGCTCGGCCTTTCGGCTCCGGAAGATTACAAACAGTTTCTTTGCGATTTTTATGCCGAAGCGTTGGCAGGTATACTCATCGAATGGTTTCGTGCACCGGGCAAAGCCGACCGGGAGAAAACGCTGCGTTATCTTACAACTATCCTGCGCACGACTTTGCCACAGGCATTGTATGTGGAAGGAAAGAAAAAATAATATTTTGCACGATACGGTGGGCGCGAAAACCATTTTTCTAGCGGATATTAAGAGCCCGGCAGCGATACCACCGCATGAAGTCTCCTAAAGGGAAAGCACTATGCAAAGCATAGTGCTTTCCCTTTGAATCTATGATTTCGAACGGCCGAATCTGTTTACTGATATACATCTTCATTAAAATCCAAAAAGTTCTGCCATGGGGGAATATGCATGAAAAGGAAGTTCAAACGGTTCCGGCGGAATGTGTACGAGATCGTTGATCCTTACCTGAAAACAGATAAAGCGGGAAAATTCCCGTTCTGGAGTCGTTT
>NZ_JAYFPU010000202.1:0-3603 GCF_034927525.1 Christensenella sp. | reverse complement strand
GTCGTACTCGCGATCATGGGCAACGACGCGGTATCGCTATACAGGAATATATTCGAATAGGCGAACTTGCAGGTTTCATTTCGCGTAGTAATGTGTTAAAATGTAGGTATGATTATTATACCTGCATTTTTGCATTGAGAGGTGTTTATTATGTACGATTCGAAATTGAAATCAAAGGAACTGAACGCGTTGTTTGGCGCGGTTTTGTCGCTGAAAAGCGAGGAAGAATGCTATATGTTTTTCGAGGATCTGTGCACCGTGGCCGAACTTTCGGCGATCGGTCAGCGTTTTAAGGTCGCGCAGATGCTGCGCGATAAAACAACGTGCCACGCAATCGCGGAAAAAACCGGAGCATCTACAGCGACGATCTCGCGCGTCAATCGCAGCCTTAACTATGGTACAGGTGGGTATGACCTTGTATTGAAACGAAACAAAAAACAGGGAGAATGATTTTGCAGGGATTAAACGACAAACAACTAAAGGCAGTCAATACAACAGAGGGTGCGGTTTTGGTGCTTGCGGGCGCGGGAAGCGGAAAGACAAAGGTTCTGACTGAACGCGTTGCATACCTGATCAACGACAAAAACGTGGCGCCCTGGCAAGTTCTGGCAATTACATTTACCAACAAAGCGGCACAGGAGATGAAAGAGCGTATCGGTGGTATTGTTGTAGCGGATATGCGCGATATGTGGATCAGTACCTTCCATGCGATGTGTATGCGTATGCTGCGCAAATATGCAGATAAGGTCGGCTATACAAGCAATTACCTGATCTACGATACGGATGATTCGTTGCGTATCATCAAAAAGATATTGGAAAACATGGGCCTCAAAGAAGACAAAATATATTCTGACCGCTATATGAAGAACCTGATCAGTAAATATAAAAATGATAGTACAACGCTCGATTTTGATACCTATGCGCAAGCAAAGAATCCTTTTGTTGCCGAGCACGCAGGAGAGATATACGAAAAATATCACAGCGAGCTGAAAAAGCAGAACGCGATGGATTTTGACGATCTGCTTTTGAATACCTTAACGCTGCTTGAAACAAACGAGGAAGCGCGTACATTTTATCAAAACAAGTTTCGTTATGTTTTGGTAGACGAGTATCAAGATACAAACATGGTACAGTATAAGCTGGTCAAAATACTTTCGGAGGGTTATGGCAATATATTTGTCGTAGGCGACGACGACCAGTCTATCTATGCCTTTCGCGGCGCGAATATCCGTAATATTCTGGAATTTGAAAAGGATTTTCCGGGCGCGGTGGTCATCCGCCTGGAGCAAAACTACCGTTCGGATAAAAAAATACTTGATGTTGCGAATTGCGTGATCAAAAATAACGAAGGACGCAAGGGCAAGACGTTGTGGAGTGAAATATCGAGCGGCGATAAACCTGTTCTTTATACGGCGAACAGTGAGTTTGAGGAAGCGGAGACGATCGCCCGCGAGATACAGCGTCTGTCGGATGAGGGTACGCGCTATGCGGATATGGCGATCCTGTACCGCATCCATACGCTTTCGAGGATTCTGGAGGAAAAGCTGCGGATGTACGCAGTACCTTACCGTATTTACGGTGGTATCAGCTTTTACGAACGCAGGGAAATCAAGGATATGGTGGCATATCTTAATATTATTGCCAATCCGTCAGCGGATTTGCAGCTCACGCGTATCATCAATGTGCCCAAGCGTGCGATTGGCGACGCAAAGGTAACTGCGATCGCGCAGGCGGCGGCGCACAACAGCATCTCTATGCTGGAAGCGATGCAAAACGCAAATGTTCTGTTGCCGGACAAGACGCTCAACAAAAAAGCAAATGAATTCTACGAGATGTACGAGCGGATAAGCGACGGTTATGCCGATTTGACGGTGCATGAGATTTTGGAACGAGCATACGACCTGTCAGGTTATAAGGCGATGCTGGAAGAAGATCAATCTCCTGAAAGCGAAGCGCGCATGGAAAATATCGCCGAGCTGATCAACTCGGCTTATACCTATGACCAGGAGGAAGGGGCAACGCTGGAGGGCTTTTTGCAGAATATCGCCCTGATCACAGACCTCGACAGTATGGACGACAGGGGTGGCGTAACGCTAATGACCATGCATGCCGCCAAGGGACTTGAATTCGACGTTGTGTTTGTCGCGGGAATGGACGAAAGCATATTCCCCAGCCAGCGAGCGATCGATGAAGATAATATCGAGGAAGAACGCCGTCTGTGTTATGTTGCGGTAACGCGCGCAAAAAAGAATCTTTATCTGACGCACGCGCAGATGCGTACGCTTTATGGGCGTACACAGCCGTCCGTACCGTCGCGCTTTATAGACGAGATCGATGAAGATATGATCAATCATGTCAATAAGGGGAGAAGACCGGTGATCGCTGAGCGTAAGGAACAATCTTCCGCAAAACCGCTTTTCAGCGGCATCCTTCCGGGCAAGAAACCGGCGCCGCAGAAGGTGAGCGGAGATTACCGCGTCGGTACCGTCGTAGAGCATAAAACCTTCGGGCGTGGAAAGATCAAGTCCATTGCCGGAGCGGGTGAGGCACAGGTCGCTGTCGTTGATTTTTATGAAGTAGGCGAAAAAAAGATGTTTCTTGCATTTGCATCCCTGAAAATACTAAAATAAGGGCTTTATATGGAACGTATGAGAGAATTGATCGATAAATTGAATGAGTATGCCTATCGGTACTACGTGATGGACGATCCGTCGGTTGCGGACGTGGAATATGACAGGCTGTATGACGAGCTTCTTGCGCTGGAAAAACAAAGTGGTGTGATCGAGCCGGATTCCCCTACGCAGCGCGTGGGCGGCAAGTTGCTCGAGGGTTTCGCAAAGCATACGCACCTTGCGCCGCTGTGGAGCTTGGATAAGGCACAGAGTTTAGAAGATGTGACCCTGTGGCAGCAGCGTACCAATAAGCAGATCGAGCAGTTGGGACTCAAACCGGCGAGCTATTCTCTCGAGTATAAGTTTGACGGACTCACCATCAACCTGACGTATGACAACGGTTTTCTGGTTGGGGCAGCGACACGCGGAAACGGAGAAGTGGGGGAAAGCATCACGGAACAAGCGAAAACGATTCATTCCATCCCACTAAAAATTGATTTCAAAGGCAAAATGGAGGTGCAGGGTGAGGTGATCATGCATCTTTCTACGTTGGAGGAATATAACAAAACAGCGGAGGAGCCGCTTAAAAATGCCAGAAATGCCGCGGCAGGCGCAATACGCAATTTAGACCCGGCGCAAACCGCTAAGCGTAAGCTGGATGCGTTTATCTATAACATCGGATATATCGAGGGGATGCACTTTGACGATCACGCAGAGATGATTGCTTTTTTGCGTCACAATAAATTTCATGTAAGTGATTATGAAAAGGTGTTTGACGACGTTGCGGACTTGGGAGCAGCGCTTGACGAAGCCGAAGAAACGCGCGGCAAACTGGATTTCCTTATCGATGGAATGGTCGTCAAAATCACCGATTTTGCAACACGCGAGGCGCTTGGCTATACGCAGAAATTCCCGCGCTGGGCAATCGCCTATAAATTTGCTGCGGAAGAAATGACGACAGAAATACTGGATGTGACGTGGGACGTGGGCA
>NZ_JAYFPU010000167.1:0-6040 GCF_034927525.1 Christensenella sp. | reverse complement strand
CGCCAGCCGCATAGCCAAAAAATATTTTCAGTTTCCCTTTGTGTTCCGGTTCGTCGTGCTTTAACTGCCTGAGCAGCTCTCCCGGGTCAGGGCGTTTTTCTTCCATATGGTTCTCCTGTTACTGCAATATTCCATCGAGTTCCAGATTTACTTTTAACACGTTCACAGTCGGTTCCCCAAAAATCCCCAGAAACCGTCCCTGTGTATTGTTTGCGATCACGTCACGCACCTGCTGTTCGCTCAGTCCGCGCGCGCCGGCAATGCGCTTAACCTGATATTCCGCACCCGCGGGTGATATCGCCGGGTCAAGGCCGCTGCCCGAGCTTGTTACGAGGTCTACCGGAATGGGCGTATCGCCCATTTGCGGGTTTTCCTCACGGATCATGTTGACCCGCTCCGCCATCAAAGCGTCAAAGTTCTCATCCGCTGGCGATAAGTTTGTCGGCCCCGCGAACAACAACGGATTTCCATCGTCGTCCGCAAACGTCTCTGCATTCACGTTCATGATGCGCCCGTGCAAATATTCTGCTCCTGTAAAGTCCTGCGCCAGCAGCTCGCTTCCGTACGCTACCCCGTTCACCTCTATCATACTGCCATTCGCCTGTTTTGGGAATGCAATTTGCGAAATTCCCGTCACCACCAGCGGATAAACCAGTCCGCATATAAGCGTCATGATCAGCATAAACACCAGCGCCTTGGGCGCAACCGTTTTTATTGTTTTCCACATATTGTTCTCCTCCTAAAACATCCCTACCGCGACAAGCAGCATATCGATCAGCTTGATCGCGATAAACGGCAGGATCACACCACCTACACCATAGACCAGTATGTTCCTCGATAACAGCTTGCCCGCCGGGACCTCGCTGTACTTCACGCCCTTTAAGGCAAGCGGGATCAGCGCAACGATGATGACCGCGTTGTAGATGACCGCCGAAAAGATCGCGCTTTCCGGGCTGTGCAGACCCATGATGTTTAAGGCCTGCAGCTGCGGGAACAGCAGAAAGAACAGCGGCGGGATGATCGCAAAGTATTTTGCAATATCGTTGGCGATAGAAAACGTCGTCAGCGCGCCGCGGGTCATCAGCAGCTGTTTGCCGATGCGTACGATGTCGATCAGCTTTGTCGGCGAAGAATCGAGATCGACCATGTTGCCCGCTTCCTTTGCCGCCTGTGTGCCTGTGTTCATCGCCACCGCAACATCCGCCTGTGCGAGCGCGGGCGCGTCGTTCGTGCCGTCGCCCGTCATGGCGACCATATGCCCACTTTTTTGGAAATCGCGGATCAGATCGAGCTTTGCTTCGGGCGTCGCTTCCGCGAGGAAATCGTCCACACCTGCTTCCGCGGCGATCGCTGCCGCTGTCAGCGGATTGTCGCCCGTGATCATGATCGTTTTGATACCCATCTTGCGCAGGTCAGAGAATTTCTCCCGCACGCCCTGCTTGATGATATCCTTTAAGTGGATCACGCCCAGTATCTTGCCATTCTTGGCGACGACGAGCGGCGTGCCGCCGCTGTTAGACACGCGCTCTACCACACCGCGGCATTCGTCCGAATACTGCTGTCCGTGTGCTTCTGCGTAAGCGCAGATCGCGTCCACCGCACCCTTGCGCACTTTGTTTCCTTCATAGTCCACACCGCTCATGCGCGTCTTGGCAGAGAAGGGAATAAATGTCGCCTGCAGCTCGCTCAGATTGCGGCCGCGTATATTGAATTTTTCCTTAGCCAGTACGACCACGCTCCTGCCCTCCGGCGTTTCGTCCGAAAGGGAGGAAAGCTGTGCCGCATCTGCCAGTTCATTGATATCCGTCCCGTCCACCGGGATAAACTCGCTCGCCTGACGGTTGCCAAGCGTAATGGTACCCGTTTTATCGAGCAGCAGTACGTCTACGTCGCCCGCCGCCTCGATCGCGCGTCCGCTCATGGCAAGCACATTCGCCTGATTTAGGCGGCTCATGCCCGCAATACCTATCGCCGAAAGGAGCGCGCCGATCGTTGTAGGTGCAAGACACACCAGCAGCGCCATCAGCGAGGTAACGGAGGTCGGGTTGACGTCCATGCCCTGCATCTGCGCCGAGAAATGCGCAAATGCGTAAAGCGATACGGTCACGACCAGAAAGATGATGGTCAGCGTCACAAGCAGTATCTGCAACGCGATCTCGTTGGGCGTTTTTTTGCGCGAAGCGCCTTCTACCATCGCGATCATCTTGTCAAGGAAGCTCTCGCCGGGGTTGTTTGTCACAAGGATCACCAGCCAGTCTGAAATGACTGTCGTTCCGCCTGTGACTGCACAGCGGTCGCCGCCGCTTTCACGGATCACCGGAGCAGATTCGCCCGTGATTGCGCTTTCATCGACAGAGGCCGCCCCGTCGATCACGTCGCCATCCGCGGGTATCTGTTCTCCCGCATACACCACGACGATATCGCCTTTGCGAAGCGATGCGGACGGTACTTCGCTCACATTGTCACGTTCCTGCATGGCTGGTATCTTCTTTGCAATAATATCACGCTTGGTTGCCCGCAGCGCGTCTGCCTGTGCTTTGCCGCGGCCTTCGGCGATGGCCTCGGCAAAGTTGGCAAACAAGACAGTCAGCCACAAAAGGACTGCGATCCCGAGAATAAAACCGGGCGTGTTGTCTCTCACCCCCACAAGAGCGCATACATAAAGGACTGTCGTCAGGATCGCCGCGACATACACGACGAACATGACAGGATTTTGTATCTGTATTTTGGGGCTCAGCTTTAAAAACGAATCTTTTAAGGCGCGCCCGATCATTTGTTTGTTTACAAATTTTTGTTTTTTTACATTCATGATCTTCTCCTCCCCTTAACCGATCATCTGGAAGTATTCCGCAATAGGACCTACCGCCAGAGCCGGAAGGAACGAAAGCGCTCCCACAAGCAGTACCACAATGATCAGTATGATGATGAACAACGCATTGTGCGTGGGCAGCGTTCCCGCAGAGATCGCCACCTTTTGCTTGCGCACCATAGACCCGGCGATCGCCAATATCGCGATCATAGGCATAAAGCGTACAAAGAGCATGACCGTGCCGATCGCAATGTTCAGGAACGGCGTATTGGCATTAAGCCCTGCAAATGCCGATCCGTTGTTGCCCGCGCCGGACGAAAATGCGTACAGCACCTCCGAAAAACCATGCGGCCCGCTGTTTGTCAGGCTGTCCATCACCGATGGTACATAACAGGCGATCGCCGTACCGACGAGCGCCGCAAGCGGTGTCGCCAGGCACACGAGCGTTGCCATCTTCATCTCGAACGGTTCGATCTTCTTACCAAGGTATTCGGGCGTCCGGCCCACCATCAGTCCGGAGAGGAACACCGCGATGATCGCAAAGGCAAGCATACCGTATACCCCGCAGCCGACGCCGCCGAAGATGACCTCTCCAAGCTGCATCTGCAGCATGGTCACAAGGCCTCCGAGAGGCGTATAACTGTCGTGCATAGAGTTGACCGAACCATTTGAGGCTGCCGTCGTAAACGAAGCCCACGTACTGGAGGTCGCAATACCAAAGCGGCTTTCCTTGCCCTCCATATTACCGCCCGCCTGGCTGTCCGTCGCTTCCATACTGACTGCGCCGTCCTGGCTTAGCTGCGGCGTGCCGCTCGCTTCATTGAAGCCAATGATCGACAGAAACGCGACCAGCATAATGAGCATGGCTAAGAAGATCGCAACGCCCTGGCGTTTGTCTTTTACATTCCTGCCAAAGGTGAAGCACAGCGCCACCGGGATCAACAGGAGCGAGATCATTTCGATCATATTAGAGAAAATTGTCGGGTTCTCGAGCGGGAACGCAGAGTTCACACCGAAGAAACCGCCGCCGTTGGTACCCAATTGCTTGATGGCGATCTGGCTTGCCGCCGGTCCCTGCGGGATGACCTGCCCCGCGACGACCGTACCGTCCACAAGCGTCGTCGGCTGCAGAAGGTTCGTTTCCGCATAGGCCGACAGGTTTTGCACCACGCCCTGCGAAACGAGCAGTATCGCTACGATCAGCGAAAGCGGGATGAGGACATACCATACCACCCGCGTCATATCCACCCAGAAGTTTCCGATGCCCGTACCCTTCTCGCGTGTAAATCCACGAATAAGCGCAAACAGCACGACGATGCCCGTCGCCGCAGAAACAAAGTTCTGTACTGTAAGGCCAAGCATTTGCGTCAAATAAGAAAGCGTGCTTTCCCCCGAATATGACTGCCAGTTCGTGTTGCTCACAAAGCTTGCCGTCGTATTATATGCAAGATGGGCGGAAGTTCCGTCGAGCCCCTCCGGGTTCAAAGGCAAAAAGCCCTGCGCCATATTCAAAAAGAACAGGATCGCAAAGCCGAACGCGCTGAAAAGCACACAGCACATCGCGTATTTTTTCCAGCCCATATCCTCGTTTTTATTCACATGCAATATTTTGTATGTGAAGTTCTCCACCGGTACCAGAGCCTTTGAAAGAAATGTCTTCTCCCCGTTCATGACCTTGCCGATATATTTACCAAGCGGAATTGCCAGCGCAACAAGAATAACGACGTATAGTACATACTGTAAAATCTGATTGCTCATTGCTTGTCCCCCCGCATAAGGACAACAAACAGGTACACAAACAGCGCCGCTGCCGCGATTCCAATTGCAGTGATGATCACACCCATGATGATTCTCCCTTCTCTTTCCTTTGAAACAAATTTTCTTGTACGTTATGATTATAAGGGTAAGCAAATTAAGACGGTGTTAGGGTTCCCCTTGCCGTATTAAGATCGCATAAAGATTACATAAGTTTTTCATTAAAATTATTTTGTATTTTCATGAAAATATGGTTTTAAGTGCCTCTTTTTGGGATATATATATGTCAAGAGACATTGTTTTTTAAAAAGGGAGGAATCGATTATGACGTATAAAGTTATTGTAAGAGACCCGAAGTTCGGGACAGAGGAATATATCGACGACCTGAGAAAAGATAAGGCAATCGCAGAAGCGTCCAAGCAGGCCGGAGATAAAAACAAACAGGTTTACGTCAGCTTTACAAAAGCAGACGGCAGCACAGGGTACTTAAACCGCGAAGGTCCGACGGACAAATGCCCGGGCGAACCGTGGTGATGGATTTTTAGTAAAGAAAAGGCGGAAGCATTTCCGCCTTTTTTTGTTGCAATTGCAACATTACATTGTTGTGTATCTGGTTATAATAAGAGTATCAAATACCTAAGAAAACGAGGAAAAAATATGAAACGGAAAATCATTACTATAAATGAAGAAAAATGCAACGGCTGCGGATTGTGCGTATCCGCGTGTGAGGAAGGTGCGATCGGCCTGGTAAACGGCAAAGCAAAGCTGCTGCGCGACGATTATTGCGACGGCCTCGGTAATTGCCTGCCCGCCTGCCCTACGGACGCGATCTCCTTTGAGGAGCGCGAGGCCGCTGCCTTCGACGAAGCAGCCGTAA
The DNA here is from genome assembly GCF_034927525.1 of Christensenella sp. Classification (NCBI taxonomy): domain Bacteria; kingdom Bacillati; phylum Bacillota; class Clostridia; order Christensenellales; family Christensenellaceae; genus Christensenella; species Christensenella sp. The sequence goes on along the minus strand of NZ_JAYFPU010000167.1, from coordinate 599 downwards.
AACGCAATATGGAACGACAGGGTAAAAAAATGCCGCCGCAGGGTGGTTGCCCCGGTATGCAGTCAAAGCGGATCGAGCACCGCGCCGCCGCCCCAGAGTCCGAGGCCCCCGGTTCCGCGCCCTCCCAACTCTCCCAGTGGCCGATACAGCTCAAGTTGGTTCCGCCCAATGCGCCCTATTTCGAAAACGCGAACCTGCTCGTAGCCGCAGATTGCACTGCCTTTGCCTACGGTAATTTCCATAAGAATTTCATCAAGGGCAAGATCACGCTCATCGGCTGCCCCAAGCTTGACGAGGTAGACTATGCGGACAAACTGACGGATATTCTGCAGCACAACAACATCAAGAGCATTACCGTCGTTCGCATGTCCGTTCCCTGCTGCGGCGGTATCGTTGCCGCCGTGACAGACGCGCTGCACCGTTCCGGAAAAATGATCCCCTGGAGCATCGTCACGGTCGATACGGACGGAACGATCCTCGATTGATAGACAAAGCTTGCCAAGTATTATATAATATGTTAATGAAATGTTTTATATCGTTATAAATCATTAACTTTTTATGGGAGGAATCATCCAAATGAGCGAAGAAACCACGAATGC
>NZ_JAYFPU010000233.1:0-3189 GCF_034927525.1 Christensenella sp. | reverse complement strand
ATGGGGCTGGTGACCGAAAGAGCAGTCTGTTTTTTATACGTCACCTGCAAATTTTCTATCGTAAGCATAAGGACACCCCTTTCAGATAAAGATATTTCCTTACTCTTAGTATAAACGGCAGCAAGTGTGCGTCAACGCATTTTCCGTAAGCTGCGCGGCGCATACCGTAAGTTGCGTTTTTGGGATATTGAAACCATTGTGTACATTAAGGGAGTCCTGCTTTATAATAAAGGCAGGATCATAAACGGGGGTTTTTCCATGAAGACAAAATCGATTGTAGCTATTTTATTGTGCAGCCTTTTGCTGTTTGGTGCGTGCGCTGCCCCGACAAGCCCGCAGGCCGTGCCCACGCAGGTGGTTTCTACAGAGGATGTTGTTGTTCCGCCGGAGGCAAGCGCGGGTATGCAGCCAACACCGGAGCCTTCCGAGTCGGCCGCGGAACCAGTGACGGAAGAAGCGCCCGTGCTGGATTTCTCCCTGTACGAAGACCGCGCGAAAGAGATACTCGCTGATATGACGACGCAGGAAAAGGCGGCGCAGATGTTCTTTGCGCGCTGTCCGGAAACGGACGCAGCAGAGCTGCAAAAACAATTTCAGTTCGGCGGATATATTTTATTTAAGCGTGATTTTGAAGATAAAACAAAAGCGGATGTGCAGGACAACATCGAAAGCTATCAGGACGCCGCTAAAATACCCATGCTGATCGGCGTGGACGAGGAAGGCGGCAGCGTTACGCGCCTGAGCAGGTTTGAGGCGTTTCGCGACGAACCGTTTTTGTCGCCGCAGGAGCTGTATGAGCAGGGTGGGTTTGCGCGCATCACAGAGGATACGCAAGAAAAAGCAGCGCTGTTAAAAGGCCTCGGCATCAACGTCAATCTATCGCCGGTGTGCGATGTTTCTACAGACCCTGACGATTTTATTTATCCGCGTGCGTTTGGCAAGGACGCACAGCAAACGTCCGAATATGTAAGTACCGTCATCACCGCGATGAACGAAAGTGGGATGGGCAGCGTGATGAAGCATTATCCTGGCTATGGCTCCAATACAGATACCCACACGGGTATCGCGCACGATACGCGCAGCTTAGATACCTTCACAAACAGCGATTTTTTGCCCTTCCTTGCGGGCATGCAGGCGGGCGCGCCGGGTGTCTTAGTGAACCATAACATTGTAGAAAGCATGGACAAGGAAAATCCCGCGTCGCTTTCAGGAAAGGTGCACGAAATACTGCGCGAGGAGCAGGGCTTTTTGGGCGTGATCATGACGGACGATCTCTATATGGATGCGATCAAAGACGAATACGGTGCGGGTAAGGCGGCGGTGTTGGCTGTTCTGGCGGGCAACGATATGCTGATCTCCTCACAGCCGGAGGAACAGCTTGGGGGCGTGCTTGACGCACTTGAGGAGGGGACGATCGAAAAAGAAACGATCGACGCGGCGGTCACGCGCGTGCTGTGCTGGAAGCTCTCGCTGGGGTTGATGGAATAAGAAATAAAAAAACTGTCTTCCATTTCAGGGAGACAGCTTTTTATTTTATAGTGAAATTGAGCCCTGCCTTACGCGCCTGCGAATGCTGCAGGCGTTTTAAGATGGTGTAGCGTTTGCCGTCCTTTAGGAAGTTGCGCCCCGTCTGCTTGAACCAAAAGGATACGTGATTTTGCCGGCACTGTTTATGCAGCGAAAGGATCCAGCGGTAATCGCACGTGCGCGCCTCCATGCCCGATTCGCCGCCCGCGACGACATGTACAAATTTTCCTGTCGCAAGATAGGGAGATACGTCGATGTGCTCTAAAATGGGTTCGCAGATGACGATGCGGTGAACGACAGGCATTTGCATGAATATGGGCAAGCGCTCGTCTGCCATTTTCTGATTTTCCACCGTACAGCCGATGCGTACGTTCGGATAGCCGTCGCCCCAGTCGTCCGGCAGGCCTACGGAAAAGCGGTGGATGCGCTTGGTGATGATAAGGAACGAGATATCCGGCCGTTCGCGGATAAAACGCCATGCGTCCGATCTCCATGCGTCCGCTTCTTCAATAAAAAAGTCCGACGTGCCGCACGTGAACACCTCATGCCCGCCCGCAAGCTTATAACTTTTGTCGCGCTTGCGCTTGATGGGCAAATCAAAAGAGGTCGTCTTATAAACGACGCTTGGATCCTTGCCAATAGATTCATCCCGCCGGTACATATAACAATTTTGACAGCCGGGGCTTGTTTTGTGGCAGCCGTGCCACGGGTTCCATGCGTTCATACGTCCTTGTGGGAACGCAAGTATTCGGAAATATATACCTCGTCCTCTACCTCCAGCCCGCGCTCTCCGGAAAGTCCTTCCAAATGATGGCGGAACTCATGACGCAGGGTAGAGCGCAGCTGTTCGCGCAGCTGATCCTTGGAAAGGTGCCCATACAGGCGTTCAAACGATCCATAATATATTTCGATGTGGTTGCCCATATCGCTGCTGCGGAAATACCGCCCCATCACATACAGGTCGTCAGCGCGGCTTTTGGGGTGCATCTCTACCTGCGGTAACAATAAAATGCCGCCGTTTAAATCCGCAAAAAATTCCTGCGGCAGCTCCTCTGCGAGCTCGTCTAACAGTTCACCCATTTCTTCCAAAGAAATCAAACATTTGCCCTCCGGGTCATTTTTGTATACTATAATATATAACCACAGAAAAAGAAAGAGAAAACGCCGTACGTTTTGTAAAAGACGGAAACGGGTATTAATTATATGATGAAAAACAGATGAGGTAAACGTATGAACGACGATACCACCACACAAATTGTGGATAAAACCAAAGATTTTGTCGACGGCTTTGAAAAAATGTTCACTCTGGGCTTTTGGAACACGCTGATCTTCGCGGCCATCTTCGCAGGGATCACGTTTGTTATTCTAAAAATTATTTCCAAATTTTTAAAAAAGCAGCTGACAGGAAATATGCGTATTTTTTATCGGCTGATTTATGTGGTCATCATTGTGATCGCGGTCTTTTCGGTGTTGATGACGATCGAGCCATTAAAGCAGTTCGCAACAGTGATGCTCGCCAGCTCGGGCATCGCGGGCGTGGTGATCGGTCTTGCGGCGCAGACGACGCTGGGGAATCTGTTCAGCGGCATCTCCATTGGCGTTAGCAAGCCGTTTGAGCTGGGGGATTATGTAGAGATCGTCAACCAGAACGTGACGGGCGTG
>NZ_JAYFPU010000247.1:0-5413 GCF_034927525.1 Christensenella sp. | reverse complement strand
CAATTCATGGGCCAAAAAAAATGCTGGGAGGCGCTTTTTCCGGGGCAAATCGGTCCGTGCGATTTTTGTCCCCAGGAAAAACTGATCGATGAGCAGGGCGCGCCCACGAAGGTTTATTCGTGGGACTACCAGCGTCCGTTTGATGGTTCCTGGTTCCGGGTTTTCAGCGCGGCGTTTGTATGGGTGGACGGCCGGTTGGCGCATGTGGTAAGCAGCGCCGATATTACCGAAAACAAGCGGAATGAGGCGATGATAGAAAAGCTGGCCAATTATGACCAATTGACGGGGTTGCCAAACCGAAGGATGCTGATCAGGGAATGCGAAGGGCGCATTGATAAAGCTACGGCAACGGAGCAGGGCTATTTATTGTTTTTTGATATTGACGGATTTAAAGCCATCAACGACAATTTTGGTCACGATGAGGGAGACGAGTTCCTGATACAATTGGGGAAGTTTTTTTCCAGCATTCCAATGATCGGCGACTCCATCTATAGGAACGGCGGCGACGAATTTGTTGCGGTTTTGGGCGGAGAAGCGATCACGAAAGCGAATATCAGGAGTCTTGTCGGTTTTATCCACGAGCGGTTCAAAAAACCGTGGAAGCTAAAAACAGGAGAGATATATTGCAGCGCCAGCATTGGCGTCTCCTGTTATCCGGAAGATGGAACAACGGCGGAAGAACTGCTTAAGAAAGCGGATATGGCGATGTACCAGGTCAAAAAGGCAGGTGGCAAGGGGATGTGCTTTGGCTACGAGATCAAGGACACAATAAAATAGTGTTTAATTTTTTGAATATGACAGCATATGTCAGTTTATCATTGTATTATGGTATTAGAAAGAAAACCGGCAGGAGGATAATGCAATGATCGAATTGCCTGAAAGCGTTTCGCTGGCAAAACAAATAACGAAGGAGCTTAAGGGAAAACGCATTGAAAAAGTGATCGCGGGGAAGAGCCCGCACCGGTTTGCGTTTTTTTGTGGGGACCCGCTTGCCTACGATGCAATGCTGCGCGGCAAAACCGTGGGGGAAGCAAAATCCTTTGGTGGGCATGTGGAGATCGAGCTGGAAGATTATCGGCTGGATTTCAATGACGGGATTACGTTCAAGTTTTTGGCGCCCGGCGAGCCAGAGCCTAAAAAGCACCAGTTGTACCTTTTGTTTGACGACGGCAGCGCGCTTTGCATGAGCGTGCAGATGTATGGCGCGATGTACGCGTTCCCCGTCGGCACGAACGACAACCCATATTATCTTGTGGCGAGGGAAAAGGTATCGCCATTAGCTGATGAATTCGATGTGGATTATTTTCGTTCGCTGATGGACAGTGTGGACAGGAAGAAAACATCTGTCAAAGCGTTTTTGGCGACGGAGCAGCGTATTCCCGGCCTGGGAAACGGTGTGCTGCAGGATATCTTGTGGACGGCAAGGCTCCACCCCAAGCGCAAGCTTGCGGATTTGGGCGGACAAGAGGTTGCTGAGCTTTTTATGGCGATCAAAAATGTCCTTAAGGACATGGCGGACAAGGGCGGACGGGATACGGAAAAGAATTTATACGGCGTGCCGGGCGGGTATAAAACCGTGATGAGCAAGAACAACGCGGCGATGGTATGCCCGGGTTGTGGCGGGACGGTCAGAAAAGAGGCCTACCTTGGCGGCAGCGTCTATTATTGTCCGGCATGCCAGAAGCTGTGAGATAACATGCAAAACAATCGTTTGTTTGAAATCCTGTATCTTTTACTCAATAAGCAAAAAACGACGGCGGGCGAGCTTGCGGATAAATTCGAGGTTTCCGTGCGCACGATCTATCGCGATATCGACGCTTTGAGCCTTGCGGGCATCCCTGTTTATATGACGAAGGGCAAGGGCGGCGGTATCTCGCTGATGGATGATTTCGTGCTGCAAAAATCATTGCTGTCGCAGGAGGAACGCGACCAGATATTGATCGGGCTGCAAAGCCTGCGGGCAGTGCAGTATCCGGAGACGGACGAGATACTCTCCAAGCTGAACGGGTTGTTCCGTCAAAAAGAGTTTGACTGGATCGAGGTGGATTTTTCCGGCTGGGGAAGCGAGCAAAAGGATCAATTCATTTTATTGAAAACAGCGATTCTGAATAAGCGGATGATCACGTTTTACTATTTTGGGGTGAATGGCAGAAAAACGCAACGCCAAATAGAGCCGCTGCGTATGCTTTATAAGGGCAAGGCGTGGTATGTACAGGGATTTTGCCGGGACAGGGAGGATTACCGTATCTTCAAGCTGTCGCGCATGAAGGAGGTGTGCGTGACGGACGAAGGCTTTACGCGCGATGCGTCCTTGCTGCCTGTGCTCGACAAGCCATATGACGATATGCAATATACCTCTGTGAAGATGCACATTGGAAAAGCGCTTTCCTACCGTGTTTATGATGAGTTCGACGAAAAAAACATCCATGAGACAGCGGCAGGATTCGAGGTGGTACTTACCGTTCCGGAGGACGAATGGATGTACGGCTATATTCTGTCGTTCGGCGCGCATGCGCAGGTGACGGAACCGGAGCACGTGAAAAGCAACATACGTGAACGCATCGAAAAAATGAAAGAAAATTATAGTAATATGACATGAGAAGTCATATTAAGGCTGTTATGCTTATCCTACATTATATAATAAAGGAGTAAGTGATATGGAATATGAAGTGGTCAATGTAGGAGAGAAGACGGTGGACGGTATCCTGATCCAAACGCAGAACGCGGACGGAAAAGCAATAGCGGATATCGCCGCGCTGTGGAACGACTTTTTTGGCTCAGGCAAGGCGGGACTGATCCGCGGGCGGATCAATGATAATTTTGTCGGACTGTATACGGATTACGAAGGAGACTTTACAAAACCGTATGCCTACATCGCGGGGGGCGAAGTGGAGGGCAGCGAGACGCCAGCCTTTACTGCAAAGAAGATCGCTGCGGGCAAGTACGCAAAGTTTGTGGCAAAAGGCAATCTGGAGCAAGAGGTCGGCGCGATCTGGAATGCGGTATGGAGCCTACCCTTCAAGCGGAGCTATAAAAGTGACTTTGAGGAATATATTGGCAGCGACGGGGTAACAGGAGAGATACACATTTACATTGGAATTGAGGACTGATATGGACATCATTGAAATAACGCAGGGCAACATAGAAAACGAGCATTTGTGCTGTGCGATCTCGGACAAAAAGAGTACGCAGGTGAAGCGCGAGTGGCTTATGGAGCGTATGAAAGATGGATACCGGTTTTGCAAGATGGACGGACAAGGCAAGGCGTTTATCGAATTTGTCCCGGCAGAGCATGCGTGGTCGCCGATCAGCGCAAACGGCTACCTGTTCATTGATTGCTTCTGGGTGTCAGGATCGTTTGCGAAGAAGGGCTACGGTACGCAGCTTTTGAAGGTGTGCATTGAAGAAGCGAAGCGTATGGGCAAAAAAGGACTGGTCGCGCTTTCCTCAGATAAGAAGCGACCGTTTGTTTCTGATCCGAAGTTCTACAAGAAACGCGGTTTTTTGGTTGCGGACACAGCACAGCCGTATTTTGAGCTGCTGTACCTGCCGTTTGAAGAAGGTGCGCCGCCGTGCTTTCTTAGTACTGCAAAAGAGGGCAAGAACGATGCGCAAGGCGTGGTCATCTATTACACGGATCACTGTCCGTGGAACGCAAAGTATATGCCGCTACTGCAAAAGACGGCGGAGGAACGGGGTGCACAAGTGACATTTGTACATATCTCTACGCAGGACGATGCGCAGGCGTGTCCGTGCCCGTTTACCACATACGCCGTATATTATAATGGTGCGTTTGTGACAAACGAGATGATGAGCGACAAGAAATTTGTTAAATTCCTCGAAGAAAAAGGACTGTGATATGGAGCTTGTGCCCGCAAAGACAATACTTGGCCGTCCCAAGGATGATTCGTGGTTTGGCAACGACTACAACATGAACCTGTATCGCGGATGCTGTCACGGCTGCATTTATTGCGACAGCAGGAGCGAGTGTTACCATGTGGACGATTTTGACCGCGTCCGCATAAAGCGCGACGCGCTTGCGATATTGGAACGGGAGCTGCAAAGCAAGCGTAAGAAAGGCGTGGTGGGCGTGGGTGCGATGTCTGATACGTACAATCCCTTTGAAAAGGAAGAACAGGCGACGCGAGGCGCACTTAAGCTGCTTGAGCGGTTTGGCTTCGGCGTGGCGCTTGACACGAAGAGCTCGCTGGTGCTGCGGGACGTCGATCTGATCCAAAGGATAGCGCGCAATGCTTCAGCCAATATCAAGATCACGATCACAACGGCAGACGATGCGCTTTCCAAGGTCATCGAGCCGTACGTGTGTGTATCCTCCGAGCGGTTCCGCGCGATTCGTGAGTTGTCGGCAGCAGGGATATTTACAGGCGTATTATTTACGCCGATGCTTCCTTATATCACGGATACGGAGGAGAACGTTATGGAGATGGTACGGCTGGCGCACGAGAACGGGGCGCGGTTTATCTTTCCGATGTTTGGTGTAACACTGCGGCAAAACCAGCGGGACTATTATTATCAAAAGCTGGATACACACTTTCCGGGACTCAGCCGCAAATATCGTAATGTATATAGGAGCAATTACTATTGCGCATCCCCCAGAGCGAACAAACTGCGGGCGTTGTTTCAGAGCGAGTGTCGCAAATACCGCTTGCTTTACCGGATGGAAGATATTGTGGCGGCGTACAAGAAAAAGGAACCGGTCGTGCAGCAAATGAAGCTCTTTTGACAAAGACAGGAAAATTACCCCAAATGTAGTGGTCTTAAGAAGCAAACGTACCACATGAGGCGCAGCAATAAAAGCGCTTTTTTTGTGGATAAAATGTGCATAAAAAAGGTGAAAAAAATTAAGAGAAATGTGTTGACAGGGGAGGGGGTATTTGGTATTATAAATAAGCCGCAAAAAACGCGGCGAACCTTGAAAAAAGCATACAGTACCAAAAACGAAAAGAAAATGCTTGAAAAGCGGAGCCTAGATCAATGAATAGTTAAAAACGTCTCGCAAGAGATGTTAAGATTTTAATTAAGAGTTTGATCCTGGCTCAGGACGAACGCTGGCGGCGTGCTTAACACATGCAAGTTGAACGGACGATACGAGAGTGCTTGCACACTTGTAAAGTTAGTAGCGGACGGGTGAGTAACGCGTGAGCAATCTGCCCTGCAATGGGGGACAACAGTTGGAAACGACTGCTAATACCGCATGAGACCACACTACCGCATGGTAGAGAGGTAAAAGGATTTATTCGATGCAGGATGAGCTCGCGTCCCATTAGATAGTTGGTGAGGTAACGGCCCACCAAGTCAACGATGGGTAGCCGACCTGAGAGGGTGATCGGCCACACTGGAACTGAGACACGGTCCAGACTCCTACGGGAGGCAGCAGTGGGGAATATTGGGC
>NZ_JAYFPU010000336.1:0-8591 GCF_034927525.1 Christensenella sp. | reverse complement strand
GGTCAAGCGCAAGCTGACCGATTTGGATGCCATGAAGATTGCGGAGCAGAAAAAAGCGGTTCGCAGCGGGTACGATATGGACGTGCTTCCTGCAGACCTAGTGACCTACGGTTCGGAGGCAAAGGCGCTACTGGAGGATTTACAGTCTCGCAATGAGCGAATGTTCCTCGTTACCATGCTGATCACCAACGTAGCGAAGAGCCGCCGCAAACTGGATAACGATGTGTTCGCGGCGTCGGGCATTGCGCAGAAATTCAACTGCGCAATGAAACGGTTGGATCACCAGCAGGAGCAGGGCCTGATGTCCACGCTGGCACTGGGGCAAAACCACATCGAAATTCAACGCGGCCTGACCACATCTTCCACCGCCATCTTTGTTCCGTTCACTACCTGTGAACTCTTTATGGATGGCGTGGCCCTCTACTATGGGCTGAACCCGCTCAGCAACAACATCATTATGGCTGACAGAAAGCGTTTGAAAGCGCCCAACGGCCTCTTTTTGGGCACGCCCGGATCAGGCAAAAGTTTCAGCGCCAAGCGTGAGATTGTGAACGTGTTTTTAACGACCAAAGACGATATTTTGGTCAGCGATCCCGAAGGCGAGTACCATCCGCTGGTCACCCGATTGGGCGGTCAGGTGGTCAGGCTGTCGCCGGTATCCACGCAATTTATTAACCCGATGGATATCAACCAGGACTATTCGGAGGAGGAAGACCCGCTTACCCTGAAAAGTGACTTTATTCTCTCCCTGTGCGAGCTCATTGTGGGCGGCAAAGACGGCCTGCAGCCGGTAGAAAAAACCATCATCGACAGATGCACGCGGCTTGTCTACCGGGATTATCTGGCAAACCCTGAGCCGGAGCGGATGCCGATTCTCGGTGACCTGTACGAGCTTCTCCGCGCCCAGCCGGAGGCCGAAGCGCAGCGGATTGCCACCTCGCTGGAAATCTACTGCGTGGGTAGCTTGAACGTATTCAACCATCGCACCAATGTGAATGCCAATTCCAGACTCATTTGTTATGACATCAAAGAACTCGGCAAGGGTCTTAAAAAAATTGCCATGCTCATATTGCAGGATGCGGTGTGGAACCGAGTGACCGCCAACCGTGCCAAACGCCACACCACTTGGTTCTATATTGATGAGATGCATCTTTTGCTCAAAGAGGAGCAGACGGCGGCCTACACGGTGGAAATCTGGAAGCGGTTTAGAAAATGGGGAGGTATTCCCAGCGGGCTGACGCAAAACGTCAAGGATTTGCTGGCTTCGAGGGAGATCGAAAACATCTTTGAAAACAGTGATTTTGTGTATCTTTTGAACCAGGCACCGGGCGACCGCCAGTTCATCGCAAAGCAGCTTGGCATCAGCCCCCACCAGCTTTCCTATGTCACCCATTCCGGGCCCGGCGAAGGGCTGATGATCTACGGTTCGGTCATCATCCCATTCGTTGACCACTTCCCCAAAGAAACGGAAATCTATTCGCTCTTAACATCCAAGCCCTCAGAAATGATGGCGGCGTAAAGGCGGGTGATGGAAATGCCGAGGGATTTGGACGGCTCCGAAAGGGGCAAGGAAAAACAGCGCGGCGCTCCGGTCGAGCGACAGAAAGCGCATGGGCCGGATCGGGGGGACGTTACGGCGTCTCCCCGTGAAAGCATTACGAACAGCCGCACCCACAGACGGAGCATGGAAACGTCCACGCGGGGTGGCGGCGGCGGGGCGCATAGCCGTGAGGACGGCGGTACGCGGCGCTCATTCGCAAGGCCGAGACCCCAGCCGCCGGCGGATGCGGTATCCACGGAAACCGTTCCCGATAACGGGGCTGAGGACGCGCCCATACTGGACGATGTTACCCGTACGCGCGGTATCCGTGAGCCTTCCGGTTCAGCGAAATCCAGTACAGATAAAAACGCGACAGCACAAAAACACGCCCGGCTGAATTTTACGAAAGAGGACGCGCCACCGGAACCAATAACATTGTCAGATAAGGCGGCGGCTGCCCGCCACAGGGCGGACAAGGCAGAGGCAAAATTGGATCGAGCGCGGGAACACCTGCCCAAAACACACAAAGTAAAGGTTGAAAAAACCTTTGACGAGCAGAAGAAAAAAAGCAAGCGGCGCCTTACATTTGAAAAGGAAACCAAATCCAAACAGGCGCATTTGAAAGGTGCACCCATTACACGCCCTGTCAAATCAGGCGTGGGGACAGCGGTATTTCAGGCTCACAGAAAAATCCATCAAGCGGAGCATGAGAATGTGGGCGTGGAAGCCGGTCACAAGAGTGAGCTTACAGCAGAGAGCGGGCTTCGATTCCTGAATCATCGCCGCAAAACAGCGCCCTACCGCAAAGTGGCAAAACGGGAACAAAAAGCAGTGCGGTTAAACAGCAAGGCGGCCTATCAGAAGGCGTTGTCGGAAAATCCGAATGCGAAAAAGGGATTGCTCTCTCGCATGGCACAAAAGCAAAAAATAAAGCGTCAGTATGCGAAAGCTGCGCGGGCGGCGAAAAACACCAAACAGGTCGGCGGTGCTGTGAAAGTAGTTACCGGCTTTATTAGCCGCCACCCTGCGGCCTTTACAATCGTCTTAATCGCCGCCCTGCTCGTTATTTTGCTGGTGAGCGTGTTTTCATCTTTGGGCAGTATGGCGACGGAAGGGATGGGCACTGTTCTTGCAACCAGTTACCTGGCATCGGACTCGGATATTGACGCGGCGGAGCTTGCCTATACTGAATGGGAAACGGATTTGCAAATTGAGATACGAAACACGGAGCAGACCCATCCGGGATTTGATGAGTACAGGTATTCGGTGGACGATATCGGGCACGGACCGTATGAGCTCATGGCCTACCTGACCGCCATGTACAACGAATTTACCTATTCGGGCATCGAGTCAGACCTGCGCGGGATTTTCGATCAGCAATACCAATTGACTTTCACGGAAGAAGTGGAAATACGCACCCGCACCGTGACGGTAATTGACCCATTGACCGGCGAAAGTTCCGAGCAGGAAGAAGAGTACGAGTGGCATATCCTAAACATCACACTCACCGCGCAGTCCTTCACCGATGTTATAATGCCCCGGCTGGATGCGGAACAAATGCAGCGGTACAGTATGCTGACAAGGGTTAAGGGCAATCGGCAGTATGTGGGCAGCCCTTTTGATTTCAACTGGCTACCGTATGTGTCGGACGGGTACGGCTGGCGCGTACATCCCATCACTGGCGCCAAAGATTACCATAAGGCAGTGGATATCGCTGTGGCGACAGGTACGGAGATACTTGCCGCCCATGACGGCACGGTTTCCTTTGCCGGTGACAATGGCAGCTATGGCCTTGTTGTTTTCATGCAGGGCGAGGATGGCGTTGAAACCCGGTACGCCCATTGCAGCCAATTGCTTGTCACACACGGGCAGAGCGTGAAGATGGGCGATGTGATTGCAAAAGTGGGTAGTACGGGCGGCAGTACCGGAGCGCATCTGCATTTTGAAGTGCTGAAAGACGGCCAGTACCTGAACCCGCTGTATTTTGCTATCACAAACGATGATGGCAGCAGCTACATCCCGCCTGGTAGTCCCGGTGGCGCACCCATCCCCGGATATCCCGGCGCGCCGATGGATAACGCTCGTTTTGCCGCTATGATGGAGGAAGCCCAAAAACATCTTGGCAAGCCCTACGTGTTTGGAGCCAACGGACCGAATAGTTTTGACTGCTCCGGCTTCGTATCTTACGTTCTAGCGCATAGCATCTACCCCGGTTTTGGGCGCACAACAGCGCAGGGATTGTACAACATTTGCACCCCTGTTTCAAGGGCAGACGCACAGCCGGGCGATTTGATTTTTTTCACTGGAACCTACAACGCAGGTCGGCCTGTCACGCATATTGGTATCTATATTGGAAACGGACAAATGATCCATGCCGGCAAGCCGGTGCAGTACGCTTCTATCGACACCCCCTACTGGACCAGTCACTATTACGCAATGGGCAGGCTTCCATAGGCACACCCTATTACGATTGGAGGAACTATTTTGAACCCTAAATTACAAAAAGTCATCCGCGATATTGAGCGGACGAAGGCAAAGGTCACGGAACTGCAGGCACTGTTGCCTGACTTGGAACGACAAAAAACCGAGCTTGAAAACAGCGAGTTCATCAAAGTACTGCGCTCTGCAGATGTGGCCCCCGCTGATTTAACCGCCTTTATTGAGGCATACAAAATGAACAGGGACAGTGGCGGCGCACAGCCTGCACCCAAACACAATATACTGGAGGACGGAACCCATGAAAACGAAGTTTAATATTTTACTGCCCCTGTTAGCGCTTACGCTTTGCCTAGGGGCTTTTTTGTTCCCCGTAACGGCATACGCGCAAACCACCGACACCACACCGCCCACCATTACGGCCACGCTTTCGGGGCAGACCCTCACGGTTACGGCAAAAGATGAGGATTCTGGTGTGGATTCTATTTATGTGGGCAAGCATCGTTTCACTACTTTGGCGGACGGCACGGCGCGCCTGCAGTTCAAAGACTATGCCGGAACGGCAGACAAGCAGGTGGAAGTTTACGCAACAGATGTGGCGGGAAACCATTCACAATCTGTATTGATTGACAACCCATACTATGTGGCGCCCGCAACCCCCACACCGGCGCCTGCCACGAGCAACACCACTCCCGCGTCAACACAGGCACCTGTTGCGCCGACCCCAGCCTCCTCGTCAACACCCGCACCCACACTGTCTGCAAGCCCGGCACCTACACCATCTGCGGCTTTACCTGAACCGCAACCACCGGTTGATGTCACCGAAGATGCAATCCCAAGCGGCTCGAATCCCCTTACGCCAAATGGCGGCGGCACGGTACAGGATAACGCCACCGGCGAAGAGGGTAAGGAGTTTTTCACCGTCACCACCGAGGCGGGCAATGTATATTATCTGATTATCGACCGTCAGCGCGGTACGCAAAACGTATATTTTCTCTCACCCGTGACGGAAGCGGATTTGCTTGCGCTGGCAGATAGTGGCGCTGTTACCAATCCCGGCCTGGTGCAGCCGGAACCACAGACACCTGAAACACCCACGCCGAGTGAAGAGCCACAGCCGCAGCAGTCTGCTCAAACCGGCAATATAGGCACCATCCTTTTTGTATTGCTGGCTATAGCCGCTGTAGGTGGTGCCGCCTACTACATTAAAATAGTAAAACCCCGCAAACAGGCGCAAGACGAGGCGGAGTATGAGGACGACTTTGAGGACGAAGAATCCGGCGAGGAGGAATACTTTTTTGACGGTGAAAAAAGCACTGATACCGTTGGAGATGATGATTCGGAAGACGATTAAGAGGGACTAAATCATTTGACATCGCTTTCACCGCACGCTACAATACCACAACGAATCAAGATAATTTACAATATGAGGTGATAATTATGACGATAAAAAGGAAGATTGCAGTCGCGGTTGGATGCGCGGCAGTCATTGCCATGATTTGTTTTGGGACTTTAGGCAACGCAAATGTGGATGATGCACCGGCTAGCATGGAACCTACGAAATCGGTGGCCGCCCTGCCAAAACAGGTAGTACCAAAAGATTCCGTTGAAAGAGCCACTTCATCCACGGTGGAGCCAATATCTTTGGAACCGTCGCCCGGTTCTGCGGCAACACCTGCTCCTGTTTCCAAAACAGGCGGCACAGGTGAACAACCACCCAGCAGCGGTCAGTCGCCCGCAGGTAATAGCGAGCCGCAGAATCCCGCAGGCGGAACAGCGAATGGAACGGCAAACGAAACGCCGCCCGCGCCTGATTCCGCTGCACCTGCCGCTCCCGACTCGATTACGCCACAGCCAACACCCGCGCCGGAACCTGCACCAACGCCGCCCACACCTGCTCCTGAACCACAGCCATCCGCAGACCCAAAACCGGGCGGGTACGCTTACTGCTCTTGCGGCGCGGTTTTGTCGGAAGAAGAAGTGGTTGGGCATATGAAACAGCACGCTCTAAACGGCGAGAACCACCATTACGATACTTACTGATATAGCCGAAAGAATGTAGGGCCGCTTGCGGGAAGACTCCCGTGGGCGGCTTTTTCTTTTGTGCTATTCCTTTTGATTGGTTCGCAGGCATCTGCGAGCCATTTTCTTTTCCGCAAATATGAAATAAAGGAGATATTTTCATGCGAAAAACAACCAGAAAACTTGCCGGCATGATTTTGGCGGTCATGCTGTGCCTTTCGCTGCTGCCTGTTTCGGCAATGGCTGAGAATGTCGGGTCTGATTCGGCTGAAACATCAGCCGTGTCGGATACGACTCTGACCGAATCGATGCCAGAAGCAACAACGGAGTCGACGCCAGCATCTACAGATGAACCATCACAGGAGCCAGCGCCAGCGGAAATACCCCCATCGGAATCCCAACTGGAGCCTGCGTCAGAATCACCCTCACTCACTGATATCAAGCCCGAACTGATTAAGGTGGTGGATGAGCCACTGATAAAAGTAGAGTACCATTACTACGATGAAGCCCAAAATGCCGATATTGCAGATATGAATGAATATACAATTCAATCTACCCATTTCTATTACGCAATAGCAATGGCCGCAGAAAATGACACAGCAGTAATCATCACCGCAAACAAATATCCCGATCTTATCCCTGTTAGCACAGATGCTTTGCGTTTTCGTGTCCTGCTGGACGGTGAGACGGATATCACCACACAGGCGGTATATGATCAGGCATCGGGCCAAGTGACACTGCCCTTTGGGTGCATGGGCCACGCCATCACCATCAGCTGGTACTGCCCGGTGTCCGAGGTGACCGACCTGCCTGTGAAGGTTACGGTCAGCACGAACCAAAACGGCAAGTTCTCCGATATAGTCAACGACCTGATGCTTCCGTCTAATGCGGCGGCGATCAGCGTGCCAATTTCGGCTGTTGATTCCATCGTTGTGTCGCAGAACGGGATAGAACTACCCTCGGACGCGTACAGCATTTCTGACGGAACGCTGTCTGTATCCGAATCACCACTGGGTGGCGATTTGTTAGTCATCGCCTATACGCCCAAACGGGCGAAAGACGCGAGCGGTCAAGTGGATCATACCCGCAGTGACAATACAATCTATTACGGATACTATACTCACTATTTCACTGCCAACGGAAACGTGTCTTTCTGCCTGAACCCAGTCGCACCCAGCATCCCCACTGGGACATACCCTGTCAGCCGTTATCTGCATCCGGGCGCAGACGATTTGCTGATTAAATGCGCCTACTACCTCTATGGTGGGCCGGGTTACGATTCCGTCAAGGTGAACTTGTTTGAAGACCCTGATTCCATGACGGCCTATGCGCTTTCCCATGCTGTGGCAGCCTATGCCTATCTTGGAACGATGGATGCCTTTTATGGTGTCAGTTCAACCGTGCGGGATCACCTGACACGAGTTCTTTCATCTGTCAGTGTACAAGCGATGCCGCCCCAGGGGTTTGAAGCCTTCATCTACAACGAAGGCGCGCCCAGCCAGACCTTTTTAGGCTGGAACTATGCCCCTACCGGCAACGTGGAGATTGTTAAGGCGTCGAACAATACTGCGATGACAGATGATAACCCCTGCTATTTGCTGGAAGGTGCGGTGTTCAATGTCTATGATGGCGGGAATAACCATGTGGGAACCATCACCACCGATGCAAGCGGGCGCGGACGGCTGGACGGTCTTGCTGCCGGGTCAGGGTATTCCCTTGTGGAAACTCAGCCCCCGACAGGCTATGCACTTTCCGGCGCAAAGGTGTCTTTCACTATCGTGTCCGGGCAGACCATAACGGTCAATGTGACAAATATTGCCCAAGGCGACCCGGTGACCATCCTCTTAAAAAAGCGGGACGCTGAGCGCAGCGCGAATGAACCGCAGGGCGGCGGCACGGTGGCAGGTGCGTTGTTCACCGTTAAGTTCTACAAAGGGCTGTATACGGCATCGCAGCTTGCAGGTAAAACCCCGGCTCGTTCCTGGGTGGTGCGCACAGATTCAGATGGATTTGCTATGCTGCATCAGGATTATCTTGTTTCCGGCGATGCTTTGTATTATGACAGTTCCGGCAAGATTGCCACACTGCCGCTGGGAACGGTCACAATCCAAGAGACCCAGGCACCGACAGGATATTTGCTTAACAATGAACTATTTGTGCGGCAAATCACGGCACAGGGTAATGCGGAGCCGGTCTATACGTACAATGAACCCATTGTGCCAGACAACCCCATCCGTGGCGGCGTATCCATTGAGAAGTGGGATTTCGACTTAAACCGTAGAGCCGCACCCCAGGGTGACGCAACGCTTGGCGAGGCTGTGTTTGAAATCTACAACCGAAATGCGCACAGCGTGATTGTGAACAGTAAGACCTATGCACCCGGAGCGCTGGTGTATACGATGAAAACCGACGAGACAGGTACGGCGACAACGACGAATGACCTCTTGCCTTACGGATCCTATGAGATCATCGAAAAAACACCGCCGGTCGGCTATCTTGGAACAGGTGTACTCCGGCAGAGCTTTAATATCACCACACACGGTTTCATTGTCAATCTGAAAACCAGTGCCACGGTCATTAAAAACAATGTGAT
>NZ_JAYFPU010000141.1:0-2102 GCF_034927525.1 Christensenella sp. | reverse complement strand
GACATACCAATAAGGCTTGTCAGTCTTTTCCTGCTTCAAAAACTTAGACTTGTCGTCAATTACAGACTCGTCCAAAGCTTCCGGTACTGCCCCATCTTCCGGGGTGGTATTGATATCCATATCCTCAGGGGTGTTTTCCATAAACTCCTCTGATTCAGTGATTTTCTTATTCATAAATCGATTGCTCCTAGCTTACGAAGAAGTTATGGAACAGAGTACCGAGACCCCAGTCCATCAGTCCTACGATCACGGCGAAAATAGCAATGAAAACAATAACGGCAAACGTTGTCTTGAAGAGGTCTTTCCTTGTCGGCCACGTTACTTTTTTGATTTCACCCCAAACGTCCTTAAAGAACCTTCCCGGACTGCGTCTTTGCTTTTTATTCTTTTTCTTGGCGAGCTTCTTCTGCTCTTTTATCTGCTTTTCGCGTTCCTCGCCCAACAACTTGGTTTTAGCCATTGTATCTCCACCTCAAAAAAATTTACTTCGTTTCTTTGTGCACCGTATGCTTTTTGCAGAATTTACAGTACTTGGAAAGCTCAACCCTGTCAGGATTGTTCTTTTTGTTCTTCATCGTGTCATAGTTCCTCTGTTTGCATTCTGTGCATGCGAGCGTAATCTTATCGCGCATTGTTAAAACCTCCGGTTTTGTTTTTAGACAATCTAAAAAAAGGCACTCACTGCCTTTTATCAAAGATACTCTAACATAATACCACGCGAATCCGCTCCTGTCAACGCTTTTCGGGCTTTCCCCGCCGACTATTTTTATGCCTTATACGCTTCGTTCTTCCTCTTGCGAACGCCAGTACGATTCCGCCGGATCAGGCACACTCGCAGTTTGCGCATTCCGTGAGCAATCAATCCCCAGACATGATCATCATTCATTCCCCTCAGTCCTTCAGAACCGTCTCAATGATATACTTCGGGCGCTTCTTCGTCTCCATATACGCCTTGCCGACATACTCACCGATAATGCCGATCGCCAGAAGCTGCAGACCTCCGAGAAGCCAGATAGACATGATCATACTCGTCCAGCCGGTCTCCGTACTACCAAGCGCGTTCACGACCAGCGAATAAATAAGCATCACCAGACTGACCACAAAAATAATCAGACCCACCGCCGTGATCATACGAATAGGCTTGATGGAAAACGAAGTAATGCCGTCAAACGCAAAGCTGATCATTTTTTTCAACGGATACTTGGATTCCCCCGCAAAACGTTCGCCGCGCGAATATTCCACCGTTGCCGTCTGATATCCGATCTGCGGCACTATGCCGCGCAAAAAAAGATTCACTTCGCCAAACTCCGCGAGTCCTTCAAGAGCGCGCTTGCTCATCAGGCGGTAATCCGCATGATTGTATACAGAATCCACACCAAAGAATTTCAAAATTTTATAAAATGCCTGCGCCGTGCTGCGTTTGAATCCCGTATCCGTATTGCGGTTATTGCGCACGCCATACACGATGTCGCAGCCTTCCTTGTACTTTTGCATGAATTCATCCAGCACCTCGATATCGTCCTGCAGGTCGGCGTCCATAGATATTGTCACATCACACATATCCTTCGCGGTCATAAGCCCCGCTAAAAGAGCATTCTGGTGCCCGCGGTTACGCGACAGCTTCACACCCAGCACATATTTGTTTTCCTTGTGCAGCTCCTCGATGATCTCCCACGTCCTGTCCTTAGAACCGTCATTGACATACATGATCCTGCTGTCAGGCGTAACTAACCCCGCAGTGATCATACGCTCTAACTTATCCGTTAATCTTTTTGTTGTTTCATGCAGCACCGCCTCTTCGTTATAACACGGCACAACGATGTATAGTCTATCCATTCAACTTACCTGCTTTTTCATGTTATTTTCATGTTACTATATTCCGCGCGATGCGTCAATTAACGTTATTTTCTTTACCCGCTGCCATTCGGATGTAAAATACGCCAGCACAGCCATACCCACCACAAACGGCAGCCTCACCAGCATATCCTGTACAAAGGA
Source organism: Christensenella sp. (assembly GCF_034927525.1). Lineage (NCBI taxonomy): Bacteria > Bacillati > Bacillota > Clostridia > Christensenellales > Christensenellaceae > Christensenella > Christensenella sp. The sequence continues at coordinate 104 of NZ_JAYFPU010000141.1, read as the reverse complement.
GTTAACCGCCAACAGATTCATCACATTTGTCATCAGCGCCCACACAAACGCCAGCACGAGCGTATACAGCACAGGACGTATGCGGTTATCGAATACCTTGCTCG